>NZ_JBHVYI010000014.1:0-123176 GCF_042880975.1 Streptomyces sp. NPDC058289 | reverse complement strand
GGGCGGAACCCTCCACGGGTTCCGCCCATCGGCGCGTCTACGACACCTTCAGCAGGGAGTCGTCCCGCCACTTCAGCATCTTGTCGAAGCTGACCACGGCGCCCCGGCCCGGCCGGTTGCGGAAGCGGACGTGGTCGGCGAGTTCCTCGATCAGGTGCAGTCCCCGGCCGTGCTCGGCCAGGGACGGTCTGCGGCGGGCCACGGTCGCGGGCGGGAACCCCGGACCCGAGTCGCTCACTTCGATGCGACAGCGATCCCCGTCCAGATAGGCCGTGACGTGGTACGCCCCGGTCCCGTCCGGGGATCCGCCGCCCGGAGACGCGTCGTCCATGTAGCCGGAACGCGGGGCGGCTTCGCGGCCACCGTGCTCCACCGCATTCGCGCACGCCTCGCTCAGCGCCACCGACAGGTCGAAGGAGATGTCCGGGTCCACCCCCGCGGTCTCCATCGTCCCCAACAGCAGTCGCCTCGCGAGGGGCACACTCGCTGCTTCGCGCCTCAAGTGGAGAGACCACCAGATGCTCATACGGTTACCTATTGCCGCCCTGGGCCGGGGCTAAGCCCCTGAGGGCCGGCAGAGCCCTCGTTCGGCCGATGCGGCGCTCCCGGGCGGCGGTGTATGCGGGTGCGGGTGAGTGCAGGTGGGGGAGCGCTCGGTGCCTGGTCGGGTGCGTGCTCGGGTGCGGTGCTTTGGTACGTGCTCGGGTGCGTGTGCACCGACGCATGCGGGGACTCCGTGCGCGGGAATGCAAACCGGCTGTCGCACCTGCCGTATGCGGCGCCTAAGGCCAGTGCGATGATGGCCCGGCCATGACTGCCCCCCACGCGACGCAGGCCGGACCCGGCCTCAGGCTGATCCGGGCCGCGGTGTTCACCGCGGTCTGTGTCGTGCTGTCCGCGGTCGGGCACGCACTGGCCTCCTGCGCGACGGTGCCCTGGTGGTCCCTCTGCGCCGGCTTCCTCGCCGTCTTCGCGGTGGCGGCCCCGCTCGCGGGACGCCGCCGCTCGCTCCCCGGCATCGCCGCCGCACTGGCGGGCGGACAGCTCGCGCTGCACAGCGTGTTCGGCCTCGGCCAGCACACCGCCTCGGCGGGCAGCGGTACCTCCCCGGAGACCTCGCTCGCGGCACTGGCCGCCCAACTGGTGTGCGGGGGCAACTCCGTCCCGATCCGCCCGTCGGATGCCCGGCGGATCGTGGAGAGCGCCGGACTGGACCCGGACGCCGTGGCCGCTCAGGCCGAGGCGCAGGAGCACCTGGCGCACGCCCACATGGGGCAGGGCCTGGTGGAACCGGCCGGCGGACTGGTGGGGCTGCTCAGCCCGGCCATGCTGATCGGGCACCTGCTGGCCGCACTCGCCGCAGGCTGGCTGCTCGGGCGCGGCGACGCCGCGCTGTTCCGCCTCCTCGAACTGTCCAGGCTCTCCGCCGGAGCCGGACCGGTACGCCCGCTGCGTGCCGCGCTGGCCTACGTACGAGCCCTCGGCGCGGGCCTTCCGGCCCGCCCCGCCCGTACCCCGCGGGCAGCGGGCGACGGCACCGGCCCCGCTCTCTCCACGGGCCGGGACGCACTCCAGCACACGGTGATCAGGCGCGGGCCGCCCACGGCGTTCGCCCTCGCAGCCTGAAGCGGCACCTCTCCTCCCCGGGACTCACGACGGGAGCACCGGTGCCGCGAACTCCGTGCGCGCCGCGCGCGGAGCCACCGTCACCACAGCTTCCGTGGAGTGTTTCTGCCGTGAAGACCTCTCGCGTCTCCTTCGCCGCCGCCCTCGCCGCCGGTTCCGTCCTCCTCCTCTCCGGTACCGCCTTCGCCCACGTCGGCGTGCAGCCCGGCGAGGCCACCAAGGGCGGCTACGCGACGATCAACTTCAAGGTCCCCAACGAGCGCGACGGCGCCTCGACGACCCAGCTGGAAGTCAACTTCCCCGTCGACCAGCCGCTGTCCTCCGTCATGCCGCAAGACGTTCCCGGCTGGACCGTCAACGTGGAGAAGAGCAAGCTCGACAAGCCGCTCACCGTGCACGGCAAGCAGATCAACGAGGCCGTCACCAAGGTGACCTGGTCGGGCGGCAAGATCGAGCCCGGCAAGTTCCAGCAGTTCCCGCTGTCCATCGGCAAGCTGCCCGACAGCACGGACAAGATGGTCTTCAAGGCGATCCAGACCTACGACAACGGCGAGATCGTCCGCTGGATCGAGGAGCCCAAGGAAGGTGCCGCGGAGCCGCAGAACCCTGCGCCCGTCCTGAAGCTGATCGCCGCCCCGGCCGCGGACGACCACCACGACGCCGCCGCGAAGACGGACGGCGACAAGAACGGCGCCGCCGCCGACCACAAGGACGGCCACGACACGGCCGCCGCCAAGAGCGGATCCGACACGACCGCGCGGGCCCTCGGCATCGCTGGCATCGTCATCGGACTCGGTGGCGTGGCCTTCGGCGTCGCCTCGCGCCGCCGCACCTCCTGACCCGCCCGACTTCCTGACCTCCTGACCTGACGATCCTGCGCAGCCGGCCGGTCATCCGGGCCGGCCGGGCTCGCGGATCCACCCGTACCACCCCCGATCTCAGGGACTTCCCCATGCGCACCACACGTGTGACGCTCGCCGCCCTCGTGGCGGCGGCTGCCCTCACCCTCACCGCCTGCGGTGGTGAACCGGCCAAGAACGGCCAGGTCACCCAGATCAGCGAGAGCCAGGCGAAAGCCGGGTCCGCCACCGTGCTCGACCGCCCCTTCGACAAGCCGGACGTCGTCCTCACGGACACCACCGGCAAGCCGTGGAACCTGCGCGAGCAGACCAAGGGCAAGCCGACGCTCATCTACTTCGGCTACACCCGCTGCCCCGACGTGTGCCCCCTGACGATGAGCAACATCGCCGTCGCCAAGAAGGCACTCCCCAAGGCCGACCAGGACAAGCTCCAGATCGTCTTCATCACCACCGACCCGGAACGGGACACTCCCGAATCCCTCGGCGCGTGGCTCAAGGCCCAGGACCCGGCATTCACCGGGCTGACCGGTGACTTCGCCACCATCCAGGCCGCCGCACGCACGCTCGGCATCGGTATCGAGGCCGCCACGAAGGACGCCAACGGCAACGTCGTCTCCATGCACGGCGCCCAGGTCATCGCCTTCTCGCCCAAGACCGACGAGGGATACCTCCTCTACGGCGAGAGCACCACCGTCGATGACTACACCAAGGACCTGCCGAAGATCGTCAAGGGAGAGAACCCGTGAACGCCCGCACCACCCGCACCCTCGCAGCCGCCCTCTCCCTGACGGCCGCGCTCGCCATATCCGGCTGCTCTTCGGATTTCGACTCCGCATCCGCGTCCGGTGACGCGCCGAAGCTGACGGTCAGCGGCGGCTACATGCCGGAGCCCGTGAACGACCAGATGGCCGGCGCCTTCATGGTCATCAAGAACGACTCCAAGACGGCCGACAAGCTGACCGGCGCCACGAGCACACTGTCCGACGATCTGCAGGTCCACGAGACCAAGGACCAGAAGATGCAGCAGGTGCAGTCCATGGACGTGCCCGCGAACGGCGAACTGAAGCTGGAGCGCGGCGGCAGCCACGTCATGTTCATGGGGCTCAAGAACACCCCCAAGGTCGGTGACAAGGTGACCGTCGAACTGCGCTTCGAGAAGTCCGGCCCGATCAAGGTCGAGCTGGACGTCAAGGAGCGGACGTACAAGGCTCCGACATCCACCGACGGCACCGCCCACTGACGGACCGAGGGACTGACACGCCATGACGGCCACCGCCCCGACCCCATCCACGGCCCGCGTCCGCGCCACGGCACTCCTGCCGCGGCTCACGCTGGTCCTCGCCGCTCTGCTGGCAGCCTTCTTCGCCGCTGCCGCGCCGGCCTCGGCACACGCCGCGCTGACCGCGAGCGACCCCACGGACGGGTCGGTGGTCGCCACGGCGCCCGCCCAGATCACGCTCTCCTTCTCGGAGGGGGTCGCCATGAACGGCGACTCCATCCGCGTCCTGGACCCCCGGGGCAAGCGCGTCGACACCGGTGAACTGCGCGACCTCTGCAGCGGGAGCATCATCCGCTACGGCACCGCCCTGCGCCCGGGACTGCCGGACGGCACCTACACCGTCGCCTGGCAGGCCATATCCGCGGACAGCCATCCGGTCTCCGGCGCCTTCACCTTCTCCATCGGAGCCCCCTCCGAGACCGCCGTCTCACTGCCCTCACGGACGGCGGGCGACGGGCCCGTCGCCGTGGCCTACGGCATCGCGCGCTACGTGGCCTACGCCGGGTTCGCCGTGCTCGTCGGCGCCGCCGCCTTCATCCTCCTGTGCTGGCGCCGGGGCGCCGCGCAGCGGCCGATGCAGAAGCTGGTCGTACGGGCCTGGGTCGCGCTCACCGTGGCCACCCTGGTGATGCTGCTGCTCCGCAACCCGTACACCGGGTCGGGGAACTTCGCCGACGCCTTCGACCTGGCCGGGCTGAAGGCCGTCCTGGAGACCAAGTCCGGGGCCTCGCTCGTCTCGCGGCTGCTGCTCCTCGGCGCCGCCGCACTGTTCATCACCGTGCTGTTCGGCTCCTATGCCCGGCGCCACACGTCGGACGACTCGGGCGGTTCGGACGGCTCCGAGGCCGCCGCTACGTCCGAAGCCACCGCTACCTCCGAAGCCTGCGAAGAGGACGCCAAGGGGGAGAGCGACCTCGTCTTCGGGCTCGGCATCGGCGGGACCGTCGTCGCGGGCGGCATCGCCGCCACTTGGGCGCTGTCCGAGCACGCCTCGACCGGTATCCAGCCCGCCCTCGCCATGCCCGTCGACATCGTGCACCTGCTGGCCGTCGCCACGTGGCTCGGCGGACTCACCGCGCTGCTCGTCGCGCTCCACAAGGTCCCCGGGATCGAGCGGACGGCCATCCGGCGCTTCTCCACCGTCGCCTTCACCAGCGTTCTGGTCCTGGCCTGCACCGGCACCTACCAGGCCTGGCGCCAGGTCGGCAGTTGGTCCGCCCTGACCGGCACCGATTACGGCCGGCTGCTGCTCGTCAAGATCGGCCTCGTCGCCCTCGTCGTGGCCATCGCCTACACCTCCCGGAAGTGGACTTCGCGGCTGGCCGGGGGCCGGGGCGAGGTCGAAGTCGAGGGCAAGGGGGAGGACAAGGCCGAGGGAGAGGAGGAAGACGCCTCCGATGTTTCACGTGAAACATCGCCCGTGGCCGTCACCCCGGCCGCCGACGCCGTCCCCGATGCCAGCACCTCCGACACCAGCACCTCCGACACCGTCGCCTCCGACCCCCAGCGCGCCGCGCAGCTCGCGCGCCAGAGCGCCGCCCGGCGCACCGCGCGGGAGAAGCAGGTACGTGACGCCGACCCGGACCGTGCCGGCCTGCGCCGGTCCGTCCTCGCCGAGGCCGGTGTCGCCGTGGTCCTGCTGGCCGTCACCACCATCCTCACCAGCACCGAGCCCGGCCGTGCCGCGGAGTTGGAGGCCGGTCGCGGGTCCACCGCCACGGCTGTTCCCGACCGCGCGGTCAAGGTCACGCTGCCCTTCGACACCGGCGGTCAGAACGGCAAGGGCTCGGTCCGGCTCCAGCTGGACCCGGGCCGCGTCGGTGCGAACACCCTCCACGTGTGGGCCGAGACCCCCGACGGCAAGCCGCTCGACCTGCCCGAGCTCAAGGTGTCGTTCACCTTGGAAGCCAAGGAGATCGGCCCCCTTCCGGTCCTGCCCGAGCGCGCCGCGCCAGGCCACTGGACCGCATCGGGCGTCCAGCTTCCGCTGACCGGCGACTGGCGGATCGACGTGACCATCCGCACCTCCGACATCGACCAGACGACCGTCCAGAAGCACGTGAAGATCGGCTGACCAGCGTGACCCAGAACAGCGACCCCACCGAAAGCACTGCGAGCACCGAGGGCAGCACCGGGCTCCCCGGCCTGGAGATCTCCCGGCGCCGCCTGCTGGGCACGGTCGGCGCCGCGGGCGCGGCCGGGCTCGCGCTCGGCGCCGCCGGCGGCGCCCTAGTGCAGTCCGAGGTGTCCGAGTCCGGGACGGCGGGCTCCGGCGGCGCTCCCGGCAGCCTCGGTGCCACCCGGGTCGACTTCCACGGGGAGCACCAGGCCGGCATCACCACGCCCCTCCAGGCCAAGGGCCACGTGGTCGCCTTCGACCTGGCGCCCGGTGCCGGGCGTACCGAGGCAGCCGCCCTGATGCGGCGCTGGTCCGATACCGCGCGGCGGCTGACGGCGGGCGAGACCGCACCGGTCGCCGACACCGGCATCGCCCTCGGCTCCGGCCCCTCCTCCCTCACGGTGACCTTCGGCTTCGGCCACTCCTTCTTCGAGCGCACCGGACTCACCGCGCGCCGCCCCGCCGCCCTCGACCCGCTGCCGGACTTCTCCGCCGACCGCCTCGACGCCCAGCGCAGCAACGGCGACCTGTGGGTCCAGATCGGCTCCGACGACGCGCTGGTCGCCTTCCACGCGCTGCGCGCGCTGCAGAAGGACGCCGGAGAGGCGGCCCGGCCGCGCTGGCAGATGAACGGCTTCAACCGCTCTCCCGGCGCCACCGCCTCCCCCATGACGGCCCGCAACCTCATGGGCCAGGTCGACGGCACCAACAATCCGAAGCCCACCGAAGCCGACTTCGACCGGCGGATCTTCGTCCAGGGCACCGTGCCCCCGGAGCACGCCTGGATGGTCGGGGGTTCGTACGCCGTCGTACGCCGTATCCGCATGCTCCTCGACCACTGGGACCAGCAGTCGCTCGCCCAGCAGGAGCAGGTCATCGGGCGTACGAAGGCCACCGGCGCCCCGCTGACCGGAGGCGGCGAGACCACCGCCCCGGCCCTCGACAAGATCGGCGCCGACGGAAAGCCGGTCATCCCCTCCAATGCGCACGCCCGGATCTCCGCACCCGCACAGAACGGCGGAGCGGCCATGCTCCGGCGTCCGTTCTCCTTCCACGACGGGATCGCCGCCGACGGAACCCCCGACGCCGGGCTCCTCTTCATCTGCTGGCAGGCCGACCCGTCCCGCGGTTTCGTCCCCGTCCAGCGCAAGCTCGACCGCGGCGACGCCCTGTCGGAATTCATCCGGCACGAGTCGAGCGGCCTGTACGCGGTGCCGCCCGGCGCACGCGCCGGGGAGTACGTGGGTCAACGGCTGCTCGAAGGGTGAACAGCCCAGGTGGCGTCCGGGCCCCGGCATTAGGCTGATCGCATGTCGGCCACCCGCTTCACCTATCTCGGTCCCGAAGGCACGTTCACCGAAGCCGCCCTTCGCACCCTCCCCGAAGCCGCGACCCGGGAGCTCGTCCCGATGGTTTCGGTCCCGGCAGCCCTGGACGCCGTGCGCAACGGCGAGGCCGCGGCGGCCCTGGTCCCGATCGAGAACTCGGTGGAGGGCGGGGTCACCTCGACCCTGGACGAGCTGGCCGGCGGCGTGCCGCTGATGATCTACCGCGAGGTGCTGCTCCCCATCGCGTTCGCGCTGCTGGTGCGGCCCGGGACCAAGCTGTCGGACGTCAAGACCGTCACCGGGCACCCGGTCGCCCAGCCGCAGGTGCGCAACTGGCTGCGGTCGAACCTGCCCGATGCCCTGTGGGAGTCGGCGGCGTCCAATGCCGACGGTGCCCGGCTGGTCCAGGAGGGCCGCTTCGACGCCGCCTTCGCGGGCGAGTTCGCGGCCGCCACCTACGGGCTGGTCCCGCTGGTCACCGAGATCCACGACGCGCAGAACGCGGAGACCCGCTTCGTGCTCGTCGGGCGTCCCGCCCGCCCGGCCGCGCCGACCGGCGCCGACAAGACCTCCGTCGTGCTGTGGATGGGCGACGACCGCCCCGGTGCGCTGCTGGAGCTGCTCCAGGAGTTCGCCGTCCGCGGAGTGAACCTGATGCTGATCCAGTCCCGGCCGACGGGTGCGGGGATCGGCAATTACTGCTTCGCCGTCGACGCCGAGGGCCACATCTCCGACCGCCGGGTCGGGGAGGCACTCATGGGTCTCAAGCGCACCTGCCCCCAGATCCGGTTCCTCGGCTCCTACCCGCGCGCCGGTGTCGCTCAGGGTGACGTCCAGGCCGCCCGGGCCGGCACCTCCGACGGCGACTTCACCGCGGCCTCGGACTGGCTGACGCGGTGCCTCGACGGGCGCCCCTAACGCTCCGTCCACTGTCCACAGAGTTATCCACAGGGATCACTGTGAACCTGGGGACAAGTCGACAGAGCAGCACGACAAGGTCGACAAATCGGTCGGGTGGCACAGGTTTCGCGCTGACGAGCGGGAGGTGAACGGCGTCACCCCTGTATCACCGATCAACTCTTTGGGGCGAGTCATTCCCACCCGAATGAGTGTGTGAGGGTGGTTTGAACCCTGATTGGGCTCGCTCGCTCCGCAGTCGAGATTGATCTATTCCTGTGTCCACAGATGCGACACACAGCCTGTGGATAAGCCGGTCGCCTGGGGAATTCCTGTGGACAAGGAAGCCCCTTCCCTCCTGCTCAGGGGCTGCCCGACCACTGTCGCTCTGCCCCTTTTCGGGGAATGGGGTCGGTTTTATCGGCCTCCGCGGAAGGGTCGCTTCCAGCCTCCCGCCGGAAGTTTTCCATTCGAGGCAATTAGGACAAAGTGACACGCAGCGTGATATCGGTGCGATCCCCGGAAGCCCGGCCCGGTAGCCTGGAGGGGTGATTGACCTCCGGCTGCTCCGTGAAGACCCTGACCGTGTCCGCGCCTCGCAGCGCGCCCGTGGAGAGGACGTCGCCCTCGTCGACGCACTGCTCTCCGCCGACGAGCGCCGCAGGTCCTCCGGCATGCGATTCGACGAACTCCGCAACGAGCAGAAGTCGCTCGGCAAGCTCATCCCCAAGGCCTCTCCGGAGGAGCGGGCCGAGCTGCTGAAGAAGGCCGATCAGCTCAAGCAGGACGTGAAGGCCGCCGAGGCCGAGCAGAACGAGGCGGACGAAGCCGCCAAGCAGCTGCTCCTGCGGCTCGGCAACGTCGTCCACACGGACGTGCCCGTCGGCGGCGAGGAGGACTTCGTCGTCCTCGAGACGCACGGCACCATCCGCGACTTCGGCGCCGAGGGCTTCGAGCCCAAGGACCACCTGGAGCTCGGCGAGTCCCTGGGCGCCATCGACGTCGAGCGCGGCGCCAAGGTGTCCGGCTCGCGCTTCTACTACCTCACGGGCATCGGCGCACTGCTGGAGCTTGCCCTCGTCAACGCGGCCATCGCGCAGGCCACGGAGGCCGGCTTCACCCCGATGCTCACCCCGGCGCTGGTCCGCCC
Source organism: Streptomyces sp. NPDC058289 (assembly GCF_042880975.1). Lineage (NCBI taxonomy): Bacteria > Bacillati > Actinomycetota > Actinomycetes > Kitasatosporales > Streptomycetaceae > Streptomyces > Streptomyces sp. NPDC058289. Next base: position 113,917 of record NZ_JBHVYI010000014.1, on the reverse strand, counting down.
GCGTGCCATGGAGGGCACCGGCTTCCTCGGTCAGGCCGCGGAGAACGTGTACCACCTGGAGGGCGACGACCTGTACCTGGTCGGCACCTCCGAGGTCCCGCTCGCCGCGTACCACATGGACGAGATCATCGACGCGGACAAGCTGCCGCTGCGCTACGCCGGCTTCTCCCCGTGCTTCCGCCGCGAGGCCGGCACGTACGGCAAGGACACCCGCGGCATCTTCCGCGTCCACCAGTTCGACAAGGTCGAGATGTTCTCGTACGTCGCGCCGGAGGAGGCCGAGGCCGAGCACCAGCGGCTCCTGGACTGGGAGAAGCAGTGGCTGACCAGCCTGGAGCTGCCGTTCCAGGTGATCGACGTCGCCACCGGCGACCTGGGCGCCTCCGCCTCCCGCAAGTTCGACTGCGAGGCGTGGATCCCCACCCAGGGCAAGTACCGCGAGCTGACCTCCGCCTCGAACTGTGACGGCTTCCAGGCCCGCCGCCTGTCGATCCGCTACCGCGACGGCAAGAAGACCGCTCCGCTGTCCACCCTGAACGGAACGCTGTGCGCGGTCCCGCGCACGATCGTCGCGATCCTGGAGAACCACCAGCAGGCCGACGGCACGGTCCGGGTTCCCCCGGTGCTCCGGCCCTACCTGGGCGGTCGGGAAATCCTGGAGCCGATCACCAAGTGAGCACGGCCCCGTTCCCCTACAAGCTCGTCGCGACCGACCTCGACGGGACGCTGCTCCGCGGCGACGACACCGTCTCGGAGCGCACCCGTGAGGCGCTCCTCGCGGCCACCGCGGCGGGCGCAGCGCACATCATCGTCACCGGCCGCGCCGTGCCGTGGACCCGGCACGTCCTCGATGACCTGGGCTACAAGGGCATCGCCGTCTGCGGACAGGGCGCGCAGGTCTACGACGCGGGCGCGCACAGGCTGCTGACCTCGGTGACGCTCGACCGGAAGCTCGCCGCGCTGGCGCTGGAGAAGATCGAGGCCGAGGTCGGTCCGCTGGCGCTCGCCGCCAGCCGGGACGGAGTCGAGGGCGAGGTGCTCTTCGGCCCCGGCTACCAGGTACAGGAGGGCCTTCCCGCGCTCTACCTGGAGGACACCGCCGAGGTCTGGTCGGCTCCGCTGAACAAGCTGTACATCCAGCACCCCGAGCTGGACGAGGACGCCCTCGTCCAGGTGGCCCGGGAGACCGTGGGCAGCCTGGTCGGCATCGTCATGGCCGGTCCCGGTGTCGTGGAGATCCTGCCACTGGGGCTGAGCAAGGCCACCGGTCTCTCGCTGGCCGCGCGCCGGCTGGGGGTGAAGGCGGCCGAGACGATCGCCTTCGGCGACATGCCCAACGACATCCCGATGTTCGGCTGGGCCGCGCACGGAGTGGCGATGGCCAACGCGCACGCGGAGCTCAAGGCGGTGGCGGACGAGGTCACCACCTCCAACGAGGAGGACGGCATCGCCGTGGTCCTGGAGCGTCTGCTGGGCGCCGCGTAACCGAGCGGAAGACGAACGGAAGGTCCGGAACGGCCCGCGCCGCCAGGCGCGCTCGAAGTGGCCGTTCCGGACCTTCTTGTTTCTCCCCGCACGGCTCACTCTGCCCCCGCCGCACGCCTCGTACCAGTGAATTTCCGTCCGTCAGCCGGGATTCCGGCGCGGCTTCGGGTGCCGGGTCAGCGGCCAGGCGAGGAGGCCGACGGCGAGTGCGATGGCGTGGCCGAAGTCGGTGAAGGTGCCGTCGCTGACGAGCGGGAGCCCGAAGAAGGCCACGGAGCCGGCCAGGTAGAACCAGCGCCAGGGGGCGGGCAGTCGGTACGTCAGCACCCCGACGGCGGTCGCGAGTCCGTAGCTGACGCCGATGTCGACGACGTGGACCATGCTGCGCGGGGCGCGGTGGTCCTGGATGGCCATCAGGACCAGCTTCTGGCTGATCAGCGTGGCCGTGATGTGTCCGGTCGCGATGATGAAGAGCCAGCGCAGGGTGCCGAGCCAGCGCTCGACGTTGGCCTGGAAGATCTCGAAGAGGACGCAGTAGAGCGGGAGCGAGGCGGGATCCTCGATCCAGAACGCGCTGCTGAGCAGCGCCCGTATGGGGTGCCGGGCGAGCTCGTGGATATTGCTGCTGTTGCGGTGGAGCAGGACGTGTTCGAGATGGTCGGGCACGATCACGACCACGATGCTGGTGACCACGATGATCAGCAGCCAGATGTGGGTGCCGGGCGCGGAGCGTATCCAGGACCGCACTGGCCTGGACGGCTCGGGCTCGGTGTACTCGATCATGCACCGATGATCTCGCGCAAAGCTGTGCCCCGCCTGGCCGGTGGGCCGGGCGGGGCACTGTTTCACGTGAAACATCCGCTGCCGGCGCCCCCGTGGACGCCGGTGCGGACGTCCTACTCCTCGCCCGCCAGGGTCAGGCGGCGGAGCTTCTGTCCGGCGTAGAAGGTGGCGCCGACGGTGACCGCGACGAGCAGGATCACCGCGGTGGGCAGCCCGACGGTGGCGTCCACGTACCCCTCGCCCGCGACCTTCTGGGCGAGGGCCAGCGACCACTGCTGGACGCTGAGGGTCTTGGCGCCGTCGACGAGGCTGCCGAAGAGCGACTCCCAGATCAGGGCGTAGACCAGGCCGAAGACGACCGCGTGCCGGCTGACGGTGCCCAGCAGCAGGAACAGGGCGCTGTAGGCGACCGAGGCGACGAGGGCGGCGACGGTGTAGGCGACGGCGATCTGCTGGCCGTTGCCGTTGAGGATGAAGCCGGCGATCAGGGTGGGGATCGCGGAGAAGACCATGGTGAGGGCGATCGCGACGGTCAGTTTCGTCAGGATGATCGTCGGGCGCTTCACCGGCTTCGAGAGCAGGTAGACGATCGAGCCGTCGTCGATCTCCGGGCCGATGGCGCCGGTGCCGGCGATGACGCCGATCAGCGGGACCATCGTCGCCAGGGCGAACCCGCCGAGGAGATCGGCGGCGACCTTGTCGTCGAGGCCGGTGAAGGCGCGCACGGCGATGGAGATGGCGATCAGCAGGACGGGCAGCGCACAGAGGATCAGTGCGCGGCGACGGCCGAGCAGGGCCCGGTAGGTGAGCCGGGCAACGGTGGGGTTGTACATGAGTGCCAGCTCCTTCAGGCCGCGACGAGGTAGGAGAAGACCGACTCGAGGGACTCGTCGGAAGGCGAGACCGTCAGCAGCCGGATGCCGTGCTCGCGGGCGACCCGCGGCAGCAGCTGGGTGAAGCGCCCGAAGTCGACGGCCTGGATGCGCAGGGCGCCTTCCTTGAGGTCCACCTCGATCCCGGCGGTGGACGGGTCGGCGATCAGGGCCGCGGCGAGGGCCCGGTCGTCGGAGGAGCGGACGAGGTAGCGGTGCGGGCGGTCCGTCATCAGGCGGCGGATCTTGCGGAAGTCGCCGGAGGCTGCGTGCCGGCCGGCCACGACCACCTCGATGTGGGAGGCGAGCTGTTCGACCTCCTCCAGGATGTGCGAGGAGAACAGCACGGTGCGACCGTCGTCGCCCATCCGCCGCAGCAGCTCCATGAGCTGCATGCGCTGGCGCGGGTCCATGCCGTTGAAGGGCTCGTCGAGAAGCAGCACGGACGGGTCGTGGACCAGGGCGGAGGCCATCTTCACGCGCTGGCGCATGCCCTTGGAGTACGTGGAGATCTTGCGGTCCTGCGCGTACTCCATCTCGACCGTGGCCAGGGCCCGCTGGGCGGCCGCCTCGTCGAGACCGTGGAGTTCGGCGTTGGCGACGACGAACTCCTTGCCGGTGAGGAAGTCGTACATGGCCTCGCGCTCGGGCACGACGCCGATCTGCTTGTAGACCTGCTCGTTCTGCCAGATCGGGGTGCCGTCGAGGGTGACGGTGCCCGTGGAGGGGGCGAGGAAGCCGCCCATCATGTTGATGAGGGTGGACTTGCCGGCGCCGTTGGGGCCGAGCAGGCCGGTGACTCCGGGACCGATGCGCATGGTCACGTCGTTGACGGCGACGACGTTCCCGAACCAGCGGGAGGTGTGGTCGATGTCGATGATGCTCACAGCCCGGCCTTCCGGTAGCGGGCCATCAGGGCGGCGTAGGAGCCGGCGATGAGGCCGAGGATGACGAGCAGGTAGACGAAGCCGACGGCGCTCGAGGGGCCCTCGCTGCCGGGGAAGCCGGAGTCGGCACCGAGGAAGGCGGTCTGCAGGCCGTCGATGAGGCTCATCGGGGAGAACAGGCCCAGCCACTCGATGCCGCCGGTCGAGCCGGTCTCGTAGGCGATGGCCTGGACGGCGGACACGGCGCCGTAGAGGATCAGGAGCACGGCGATGATGGCGGCGACGCCGAAGCCGCGGCGCGGGGTGAGCGCGGCCATGACCAGGCCGAGGCCGGAGAAGAGCAGCGACAGCAGCAGTACCGACACCAGTGCCTGCCCGAATCCCTTGGTCTGGTCGGCGAAGTCGAACTTCGCCAGGAGCGAGCCGATCCACATGATCAGCAGCGGGGTGGCCGTGAGGATGAACAGTGCCGAGGCCATGGCCGCGAACTTGGCCAGGACGTAGTCGACGCGCTCGATGGGCCGCGAGAAGTAGAGCGGCACCGTCTTGAAGCGCAGGTCCCTCGAGACGGACTGCGGTGCCTGCGAGGCGAGGTAGAGGTAGACGATCACCTGGGTGGTCATCGCGTACGTCGTGTACTTGATCGGCAGGGCGGTGGAGCCGGGCACGGTGATGGCGACCGCGACGAGGATCAGCGCGGGAACGCACATCACCGCGAAGAGCAGCATCGGCAGCACCTTGGACTTGGCCGAACGGCCGAGTCCGTAGGCGCCGCGCAGGGACTGCGCGAAGAGCGACTTGCGGGCGTAGGAGCGGCCGAGGCGGGGGCCGTCGTAGGACCGGTAGCCGATGTTGTGGATCTGGGTCGAGGTGTCAGGCGCCATCGGAACCGGCTCCCTTCTGCTGGGTGGCGGCCCAGGCGGTGGCCTGGGCGGACTGGGCTGCGAACTGCTCGGCCCGGGCGGCCGCCGCGTCGCTGTCGCGGAAGACCTCGGCGATGTGGTGGCGGCGCTGTTCCATGCGGACCAGCCCGATGCCGAGATCGGCCACCGTGTCGCGGACGGTGTCGTACGTGGCCTCGCCGGTGGCCTCGACGAGGAGGATGTGGCCGGCTCCGGGCAGGCCCTCCTCCTCGCCCGCATGCAGCGTCACTCCCGCCTCGGTGAGCGCCTTGCGCAGGGCGGCGGTGCCGTCCGGGTGGGCGTCGGAGTCGGTGACCTCGACCGCGAGGGTCGTGGTGGTCTGGGTGAAGTCGCTGGTGGAGCTGGAGCGCAGCAGTTTGCCGCCGTCGACGACCACGACGTGGTCGCAGGTCCGCTCCAGCTCGCCGAGCAGGTGGGAGGTGACCAGGACCGAGATCCCGAAGTCGGTGTAGACGCGGCGGATCAGGCCCAGCATCTCGTCACGGCCGACCGGGTCGAGGCCGTTGGTGGGCTCGTCGAGGAGCACCAGTTGCGGGTCGTGGACCAGCGCCTGGGCGAGCTTGACGCGCTGCTTCATGCCCGTGGAGTAGCCGCCGATGGGGCGGTAGCGCTCCTCGTACAGCCCCACGTGGCGCAGGGTGTCCGCGGTGCGCTCACGGGCGGCGGTCGGCGGGAGCCCGGACATGCGCGCCATGTGCACGACGAACTCGGTGGCCGAGACATCGGGGGGCAGGCAGTCGTGTTCGGGCATGTAGCCGACGCGCTCGCGGATCGCGCTGCCGTGAGTGGCTACGTCGAGTCCGAGCACGGCGGCGGTGCCCTCGGTGGCGGGGGACAGTCCCAGCAGAATCTTGATCAGCGTGGACTTGCCGGCTCCGTTGGCGCCCACGAGCCCGGTAACTCCGGGGCCGATGTCCAAGGAGAGCCGGTCGAGGGCGGTCACTCGGGGGTACCGCTTGCTCAGGCTTTCGGTCGCGATGACAGTCACGTGAACGACGTTAGTGGCGCGCCGGGCCCGGATCGTCAGACCTGGAGCTCGATCCTTTCTCCGCCTTCAGGACTACAGACCCCGACATAAGGCTGACGTAGGGCTGATGCGTACCGGACAAGTTTGTCCACAGGTCCGTGCACGGGCCTTGACGTGATCTCCGGTCATTGTCACATTCATCAGTGTCAAGTTACGGGCGCGTACGGCTACATGGACGGATGGCTGGCATGGCTGGGGACACCAGGCAACGCACGAAGCGACGCACCACCGAGCTCTCGGCCGAGCTGCGCGGGTTCAAGGAAGTGCAGCGCCTCTCCTACGAGTGCGCGGAGGCCGTCGCGGCGCAGCTGCGCCCCGGCGTGACCGAGCGCGAGGCCGCGCGGATGCAGCGCGACTGGCTGCGCGAGCGCGGGGTGCGGGACTGGTTCCACATGCCGTTCGCGTGGTTCGGGGACCGGACCGCCTTCACCGGCTTCAAGATCCCCCTGCAGTTCTTCCCGACGAACCGGGCCCTGGAGCCGGGGATGCCGTTCATCCTCGACATGGCCCCGGTCTACAAGGGCCACACCGCGGACATCGGGTACTCGGGCAGCCTCGGGCTCAACCCGGTGCAGGACCGGCTCATGTCCGATCTGCAGGCGCACCGCGCGCTGATCCTCGACCAGGTCCGCGAGCGGCGCTCCCTGCGCGACATCTACGAGGAGGTCGAGCGGCTGATGATCGGCCAGGGGTACACCAACCGGCACCGGGCCTACCCCTTCGGCGTCATCGCCCACAAGATAGACCGGGTCAAGGAGCGGAGCTGGGCACCGACCGCGTTCGGTTTCGGCACCCAGGCCCTGAAGGGGCTGGCCTCCGATGCCCTGCGCGGCCATCGCGAGGGCTGGTCCCCGCTGTGGAGCCCGTACCGCTTCTCCGACCACCCGCCCCAGCCCGGCCTGTGGGCGGTGGAGCCGCACCTGGGCTTCCGGGGCACCGGCGCGAAGTTCGAGGAGATCCTGGTCGTCACCGACTCCCGGGACCCCGAGGAGAGCGCGTACTGGCTGGACGACGATCTGCCGCACGTGCGGCGCTGGGCTGAGGAGAAGGCGGCATGAGCGCAATGACGGACGCGGGCCTGGCGGGCGGGCGCGAGCGCTGGGTGAGCACCGGCGGGGTCGAGCTGTGCGTCGTGGAACTCGGCGACGCGCAGCGGCCGACGGTCGTCCTGGTGCACGGGTACCCGGACAGCAAGGAGGTCTGGTCGCAGGTCGCCGAGCGGCTGGCCTCCCAGTTTCACGTCGTGCTCTACGACGTACGGGGACACGGGCGCTCCACCGCCCCGCAGCCGCTGCGCGGCGGGTTCACCCTGGAGAAGCTGACCGACGACTTCCTCGCGGTCGTGGACGCGGTCAGTCCGGACCGCCCGGTGCACCTGGTCGGCCACGACTGGGGCTCCGTACAGGGCTGGGAGTTCTCGACGGTCGCCCGGACCGAGGGCCGGATCGCCTCCTTCACCTCGATGTCGGGGCCCTCCCTGGACCACTTCGGGCACTGGATCAAGAAGCGGTTGGCCCGGCCCACCCCGCGGCGGGCGGCCCAGCTGCTGAACCAGGGCGCCAAGTCCTGGTACGTGTACATGCTGCACACGCCCGTGCTGCCGGAGCTCGCCTGGCGCGGACCGCTCGGCAAGCGCTGGCCGAAGATGCTGGAGCGGATCGAGCAGGTCCCGGCCGGGGACTACCCCACGGCCTCCCTGCCCTCCGACGCCGCCCACGGCGCCTGGCTCTACCGGGACAACGTCCGGCCCCGGATGCGCCGACCGCGCGCCGACGCCTACGCCCACGTACCGGTGCAGCTGATCACCCCCACCGGGGACGCCTTCCTCTCCGAGCGGCTCTACGACGATCTGGAGCTGTGGGCCCCGGACCTGGTGCGGCGCACCCTGCCGGCCAAGCACTGGATCCCGCGGACCCGGCCCGACCAGCTGGCCGCGTGGATCACCGAGTTCGTCACCTCCCGGGAGGAGCCCGCCACGCGGGCGCCGGAGCAGAAGGCTCCGGGCCGGTACGCGGACCGCTTCGGCGGCCAGTTGGTCCTGGTCACCGGAGCCGCCAGCGGCATCGGCCGGGCCACCGCCTTCGCGTTCGCCGAGGCCGGCGCCCGTGTGGTGTGCGTGGACCGGGACGCCGACGGCGCTGCCCGCACCGCCGACATGGCGCGCCTGGTCGGCTCGCCGCAGGCCTGGGGCGAGTGCGTCGACGTCAGCGACGAGCAGGCCATGGAGAAGCTCGCCGAGAAGGTCGCCTCCGAGTACGGGATCGTGGACGTCCTGGTCAACAATGCCGGGGTCGGCCTGTCGGGCCCGTTCCTGGACACGACCGCCGAGGACTGGAAGAAGGTCCTCGACGTCAACCTGTGGGGCGTCATCCACGGCTGCCGGCTCTTCGGCAAGCAGATGGCCGAGCGCGGCCAGGGCGGGCACATCGTCAACACCGCCTCCGCCGCCGCCTACCTGCCGTCCAAGACGCTGCCCGCGTACAGCACCTCCAAGGCGGCGGTGCTGATGCTCAGCGAGTGCCTGCGGGCCGAGCTGGCGTCGAAGTCGATCGGGGTGTCGGCGATCTGCCCCGGCATCGTCAACACCAACATCACCGCCACCTCCCGCTTCGCCGGAGTGGACGAGGCCGAGGAGAAGCGGCGCCAGCAGAAGTCCTCGCGCCTCTACGGGCTGCGCAACTTCCCGCCGGAGAAGGTCGCGGACGCGATCCTGCTCGCGGTCGTGAAGAACCAGGCCGTGGTCCCGGTGACCCCCGAGTCCAAGGGCGCCCTGTGGATGTCCCGGTTCGCGCCGGGGACCCTGCGGCGGTTCGCGAAACTGGAGCCCAAGCTGTGAGCGGGGCGGTCGCGGGCAGGGCTGCCCGGTACGCGATCGCGCCGCGCCGGGTGGCCTTCGACTGGAAGACCACCCTGCTGCACTGGATACCGGACGAGCCCACCGCCACCCACGTCGTCAACGTGCTGCACCTGCTGTTGCCCGCCGGCGAGCGGTGGTTCGTGAAGGTCTTCAAAGAGGGCCTGCCCCTGGTCACGGACCCGAAGCTGCGCAGCGACGTGAAGGGGTTCATGGGCCAGGAGGCCACGCACAGCGTGCAGCACTCCTACGTACTGGACCACCTCGCCGAACAGCGGCTGCCCACCGAGGCGTACACGAAGTACGTGGACTTCCTCTTCGAAAAGCTGCTGGGGGAGACCCCGCCGTTCGGGGCCCCGATCACGGCGCAGGAGTGGCTGCGCTTCCGGCTCTCGCTGGTCGCCGCGATCGAGCAGTTCACGGCGGTCCTCGGGGACTGGGTGCTCGGCGCCGAGGGACTGGACGCGGCCGGCGCCGACGAGGTCATGCTCGACCTGCTGCGCTGGCACGGCGCCGAGGAGGTGGAGCACCGGTCCGTCGCCTTCGACATGTACCAGCACTGCGGCGGCGCGGGCCTGCCCCGCTACCTCCGGCGCATCGAGGGCATGGCCGTGGTCGCGCCGATCATGGGCTGGATGTGGATCGCGGGGGCCTCGTACCTCCTGCGCAACGACCCCGAACTGCGCGGACGGACCCGCTATTCGCTGCGCGAGCACAACCGGGCCGTGGCCAAGGGTCTGCTGCCCACTTGGAGAGAGCTCGGCATGGCCATACCCCGCTACCTGCGGCGGTCGTACCATCCCTCGCAGGAGGGCTCGCTGCGCAGGGCGGTCGAGTACCTCGCGGCTTCACCTGCCGCCCGGTCAGCTGCGGGCGCGGTCGGCAGAGCCGCCATGTCGTAGGGAGCCGGGATTGTCCGATCAGGCAGTAGCCGAGTACCGGATCGAGGATCTGGCGCACCACAGCGGTGCGACCGTCCGCACGATCCGGGCGTATCAGGACCGCGGTCTGCTGCCGAAGCCGGAGCGGCGAGGCCGTTCCAATGTCTACCGGGACACGCATCTGGCGCGACTGCGCCAGATCGCCGACCTGCTGGACCGCGGGTACACCCTGGCCTCCATCAAGGAACTTCTGGAGGCCTGGGACGCGGGCCGCGGGCTCGGCGGTGTGCTCGGGCTGGTGGCCGAGGTGCACGGGCCGTGGACGGACGAGGAAGCGGCCCGGATAAGCCGGGACGAGCTGAACGAACGGTTCGGCGGCAAGCCCGACGACGAAGCCGTCGGCGAGGCGTGCGAACTGGGCGTGCTGGAGCGGATCCCGGGGCGCCCGGACCAGTTCCTCGTACCGTCCCCGCAGGAGCTGTCCGTGGCCGCCGAGCTGTACGCCGCCGGGGTCCCGCTGCCCGCGATCACCGGTCATCTGCGGGAGTTGCGCGGCCAGGTTGAGCTGATCGCCTCGCGCTTCCTGGAGTTCACCACGGAGCACGTCTTCGCCCGGTACCTGGGGGCCGTCCCCCCGACGGACTCCGACGCGGCCGAGGCGGCGACGATGGTACGAAGGCTGCGGCCCCTGGCCCAGCAGACGGTGGACGCGGAGCTGGCGCGGGCGATGCGCCTCTTCGCCACCCGGCACCTGCAGCAGCACCTCGGGGCCGCCGGGACCCCTCAGCCGTCCGGGCCGGCCCCGGTGGCGCTGCCCGCGGAGACCGTGCGGGCAGTGCAGGAGCTAGTAGGGCCCGACCACGTGGCGGAGTTCGTCCGGGCCGCCACGGAACGGGAGTTGCAGGCCCGGACGATGAACGATCTGGCCAGTCGGGGCGGCCGGTAGTGCTCGCTCAGTAGTCCACAGGCCGGATCACGCTTTTGCCGCCGAAACCGGCGCAAAGGGCTGTGGACAACTCCGACCGACCTGTGGGGAACCCGGCCCGGAGGGTCAGCCGACGGCCTGGAACGCCGGTCCGGGCGTGCTGGTTTCGGCCACCGAGCTGATGGTGCCGGCGATGCCGGCCGGGCCGGCGGTGTCGTTGGTGTCGGCGGCAACAACGGTGCCGGTGGTGTCGGCGGCTGCCCGGCGGGTGCTCCCGTAGAGCACGGCCGCGAGGACCAGGCCGAGGATCCCGCCGACGAGCTGGGCGGCGACGAACCCCGGCAGCGACTGCGGGGCGATGCCGGTGAAGGAGTCGCTGAAGCTGCGCCCGATGGTGCCGGCCGGGTTCGCGAAGGACCCGGAGGAGGTGAACCAGATCGCGGCGGCGATGTAGGCGGCGACCGCGGCCGGGATCAGCTTCGGCCGGCCGATGCGACCGAGGCCCTGGATCACCAGGACCAGTCCGGCGGTGGCCACGACCTCGCCGACGAGCAGGTGCCCGCCGTCGCGGACCTGGGTGGAGAAGGCTCCGGGGATGCGGCCGAACATCGCTTCCGCGAGGACCGCGCCGCCTATGGCCCCGGCCGTCTGGGCCGCCACGTAGACGAGGGCTTCCCGGCCTTCGAGCCCTTCGCCGCCGGTGCGCCGACCCCACCAGGCCGTGAGGGTGACTACCGGGTTGAGGTGGGCGCCCGAGAGCGGTCCGAAGAGCGTGATGATCAGCCCGAGACCGATGGCCGAGGCGAGCGAGTTGGCGACCAGGGCCACCCCCGTATCGGGGGTGAGCGCCGCGGCCTGGATTCCCGATCCGATGACGACCACGAGGAGGGCGGCGGTGCCGACGAGCTCGGCGGTCGCACGCCGCGACAGAGACGCACTATTTGTCATACTTTTCTTCCCCTTGAGTGGCACTTCAGCGGAAAATGTATTCCGTATCTTGGAAACGCGATAGAGGGAGTCCAGGTTCGAGAGAGCGGCGAAAAATCGCTGCGGAGGACCCGGCCGAGCCGTCACGCTGGGCGAATGGATGACAAGCGCACCGTCAAGGTGTCCAAATACGTCTCGAAACACCTCCGCCATCAGCCGGAACGCATCGGACTGGTGCTCGACCCGCACGGCTGGGTGGAGATCGACGATCTTCTGAGGGCCACGGCCGCCCACGGCTTCCCCATCAGCCGGGCCGAGCTCGACCACGTGGTCGCCGCCAACGACAAGCAGCGGTTCGCCGTCGACGGCAGCCGGATCCGCGCCAACCAGGGGCACACCGTCCCCGTGGACCTGGACCTGCCGGAGGCCGAACCGCCCGCGTACCTCTACCACGGCACCGTCGCCGCCGCCCTGGACGCGATCCGCGCCGAGGGACTGCGCCCGATGGCCCGCCACCACGTCCACCTCTCCCCGGACCGGGAGACCGCGACCCGCGTCGGCGCACGGCGCGGCCGGCCGGTCGTCCTCGCCGTGGACGCGGGGGCGATGCGCGCCGCGGGGCACGTCTTTCGGATCAGCGCCAATGGGGTGTGGCTGGTTGACTCCGTGCCGCCGCAATTCCTGCGGTTCCAATAAACCGGGGAAGCCCCCGAGAAACCCCTGAGAAGCCCCGGTGGACCCGGAATTCACCGAGGGATTGTCAGATCATCCCCCTACTCTGTTCCTCACTCCGGGATCTGTGAGGGGGGTACCTCGCGGTCGCCGAACAACCCGTACCAGCACGCGAGGTGACGCCCCATGATCTCTGAAGAACCTCATCCGAACACCTTCCAGGTCGATCTGCGCGGCCTCGTCGACCTGCTCTCCCACCACCTCTACTCCAGCCCCCGCGTGTACGTCCGCGAGCTCCTCCAGAACGCCGTCGACGCGGTCACCGCCCGCCACGCCCTCGATCCCGAAGCCGAGATCGGCATCCGCCTGTCGGCCTCGGGGAACCGGGTGACCATCGAGGACAGCGGCATCGGCCTGACCGCCGACGAGGCCCACTCCCTCCTCGCCACCATCGGCCGCAGCTCCAAGCGCGGAGGCCCGCACGGCCTGGAAACCACCCGTCAGGAGTTCCTCGGCCAGTTCGGCATCGGTCTGCTCGCCTGCTTCGTCGTCGCCCGCGAGATCCGCGTGGTCACCCGCTCCGCCCGCGATCCGCTGGCCGCGCCCGTCGAGTGGCTGGCCACGGACGACGGCTCGTACACCGTGCGCGAACTGCCCTCCGACGCCCGCCCGGAGCCCGGCACCACCGTCGTCCTGGAGGCCCGCCCGGGCGCCGAGGAATGGACCGTCCCGGCCAAGGTCGAGCAGCTGGCCCGCGACTACGGCTCCCTGCTGCCCTACGACATCACCTTCGACGACGGCTCCGCCGCCGGGCCCCGCCCGGTCACCGACCGGCCCGCCGTCTGGGACCGGCCCTTCCCCACCCCCGCGGCCCGCCGCGTCGCGCTCGCCGGGCACTGTGCGCAGCTCTTCGGTTTCACCCCGCTCGACAGCATCGACCTCGACCTTCCCGTGGCCGGAGTGCGCGGAGTCGCGTACGTCCTGCCCGAGCCGACCAGCCCCGCCCACCGGTCCGGACACCGCGTCCACCTCAAGGGCATGCTGCTGACCGACAAGGCCGACAACCTGCTGCCCGACTGGGCGTTCTTCGTCCGCGCCGTCCTCGACACCGACACCCTGCGGCCCACCGCCTCCCGCGAAAACCTGTACGACGACGAAACGCTCGCCGCCGTGCGCGAGGCCCTCGGCGCCCGCGTCCGCGCCTGGCTCGCCGAGCTCGCCACGAGCGAACCCGAGCGGCTGGCCGCCTTCCTGAGCGTCCACCACCTCGGGGTCAAGTCGCTGGCCCGGCACGACGCCGAGCTGCTCGGTCTGATGCTGCCCTGGCTGCCGTTCGAGACCAGCGACGGTTCGATGAACCTGGAGGAGTTCGCCGCCGCGCACACCGAGATCCACTTCACCCGGACCGTGGAGGAGTTCCGCCAGATCGCCCCGATCGCGGCGGCCCACGGCCTCGGAGTCATCAACGCCGGCTACACCTACGACGCCGACCTGCTGGCCCTGCTGCCCGCCGTACGGCCGGAGCTCAAGGTCACCGAGCTCGACGCGGGAGCCGTCACCGAACGCCTCGACCCGGTACCGACCTCCGCCGAACTGGCCCTGGCCCCCTTCCTGGCCACCGCCCGGACCCGCCTGGAACCCCAGAGCTGCGACGTCGTCCTGCGCGCCTTCCAGCCCGCCAACGTCCCCGCGCTCTACCTCGACGACCGCCAGGCCCGGCAGGAGCGCGACCGCACCGCCGCCCTCGAGACCGCCGACTCGCTGTGGAGCGGCATCCTCGGTTCGCTGCGCGGCTCCGCCCCGCGCGCCCGCCTCGTGCTCAACCACAACAACCCGCTCATCCGCCGGATCGCCGCCCTCCCCGACGAGGCGCTGACCGCCACGGCCGTCGAATCGCTGTACGGCCAGGCCCTGCTGAGGTCCCAGCGACCCCTGCGCGCGGCCGACACCACCCTGCTCAACCGGGCCTTCCTCGGGCTCCTGGAATGGGCGACCCACTCCGTCACCAGTACGAACAGCACGGACAGCACCGACACCCAGGGGGAGCAGAAGTGAGCACGATGACGGGCGAGGAGATCGAGCGCGGACTGGCCGAGAACCGCCGGGCTCCGGGCGGGGCCGCACGCAACGCCCACGCCGAGGCCCTGTCCGCCGCCGCCGAAGCGACCGGGGACCGGCCGCTGTTCCGTGCGGCGCTGGACAACCTGATCAACGCCTACCTGTACAGCTCCGAGTCGCCGAAGATGCTCGTGCCCTTCGCCCGGCTGCTCCAGGAGTACGACAAGGACCCCGGTGCCTTCGACGAGTGGGACGCCCACTCCCTGTTCTGGCAGTTCAAGTGGGTCGCCAGCGCCATCGGCCACTCGCCCGAGATCCCGCTGGAGTCCGCCGCCGGCTGGCTGGACGAGATGGAGCGCCGCTACCGGATCGCCGGCTACAGCGAGCGCCCCGTGCGCGAGGCCGAACTGTGGCTCGCCGACGCGACCGCCGACGACGAGCGGGCCGGACGCGCGTACGCCCGCTGGCAGGCCGCCGACCGCGACGACATGAGCGACTGCCACGCCTGCGAACTCAACAGCCAGGGCCACTACGCCATGCTGCGCGGCGACGACGCCGAGGCCCTGGAGGTCTGGCAGCCGGTGCTGTCCGGCGAGCAGACCTGCGCCGAGGAACCCCACCGGGTGCTGGCCGCCTCACTGCTGCCGCTGGTGCGCCTCGGCCGACTCGACGAAGCCCGCTCGGCCCATCTGCGCGGATACCGGATGGCCCGGGGCAAGGAGAGCCTGCTGCCCTCGGTGGGCCGGCACATCGAGTTCTGCGCGCTCACCGGGAACGAGTCCCGGGGCCTGGAGATCCTCGCCGAGCACGCGGCGCACGTGGCCCCGCTCGCCAACCTCTCCGACCAGCTGGCCTTCCACGGCGGAATCCTCGTCCTGCTGCGC
The DNA here is from genome assembly GCF_042880975.1 of Streptomyces sp. NPDC058289. NCBI lineage: Bacteria > Bacillati > Actinomycetota > Actinomycetes > Kitasatosporales > Streptomycetaceae > Streptomyces > Streptomyces sp. NPDC058289. Next base: position 98,739 of record NZ_JBHVYI010000014.1, on the reverse strand, counting down.
CGGCTGACGGAGCTGGGCCACGGGCAGAGCCCGGCCGTCCCCTACGAGGGCAGCCCGTGCACCGTGTCCGAGCTGTACGAGGCCCTGCGCGCGGGCTCCCTCGACATCGCCCGGCGGTTCGACGCGCGCAACGGCTCCACCCGGGTCTCCGAGCGGTTCCTCGCGCGGATCGGCGCGGCCCCCGTGGCCGCGGTGCTGCCGCTGGGCGTACGAAGCTCCGCACTCGCGGCGCTCCCGCAGCCGAGCCCGACCCCGGCCCTCGTGGCTGCCCCGGCCGAGGGCTTCGCGGAACTCGTGGAACGGGCCCGGGCCGCACGCGACCTCGGGCATCCCGGCGCGGACGCCCTCTGGGAGCAGGTGGCCCTGCACCCCGAGACGACGGCCGGGTCCGATCCGCTGGCCGCCGCGGATGTGGCGGACCACCGGGCCCTGGCGGCCGCTCGGGCCGGCGCCGCGAACGCGCCGGAACTGCTGGCCGGCGTACGCGACCGCTACCGGGAGCTGGGGATCGCGGAGCGCGCCGCCCTGGCCGAACTGCGGCTGGCGACCGTGGCCGCACAGTCGGGCACAGAGCCGGGGGAGCTGCGCGAGCTGCTGGCCGTCGCCCTCCGCGCCGCCGAGGCGCTGGACGCGGACGAGCCGCTGCGTACCCGGCGGATCGCCCTCGCGGAACTGACCGGGATCCGGGTGGAGTCGTACCTGCGCTCGGTCGAGGCAACCGAGGACCCCGAACACGGGCACGGCGACGGGCACGGGCACGGCCACGAGCAGGAGCACGGGCACGGGCACGGTGAGCTGGCCACCGAACTCGCCGCCTTCGCCGATGCCTACGCCGCAGCCCTGCCCGACGTGGTGGCGGAGGCCGAGGAGATGCTGGGCCGGCTCGCCCTCTCGCAGGGCGACCCGGAGCGTGCCGTGACGCTGCTCGCCGGCTCCGCCGACCGCTCGGTGGCCGCGGGCCGGCCCTGGCTCGCCGTGGACCCGCTCGTGCTGCGGGCCGGAGTGCTGATGTCGCTGGACCGTGCCGCGGAGGCCGAGGAGTCGGCCCGAGCCGGGCTGACACATGCCGCCGAGGTGACCGACACCGAGGCGCAGGGCGTCGTACGGCTCACCCTCGCCGACATCTTGCTGGGGCGCGGCGAGGCCGATGCGGAGGCCGCGCGGCACGCTCTGGAGGCGGCGCACTGGTTCGACCAGGCGGGGCTCACCGCCGACGGCGGGGCACAGGCCCGGCTGCTGCTCGCCCGGTGCCGGGCCCGCGAGGGCCACACCGCCGAGGCGGCCGAGGTGCTGCAGTCGACGCTGCCGGACCTGCTGGAGCACGGTGAGGGCCAGGCCGTCTCCGTACGGGAGTTCCTGGGCGACCTGCTGCGCGAACTGCACGACCCCCGGGGCGCGGCCGAGCAGTACCTGCTGGCGGCGGAGCTCTCCGAGGACTGGGAGGACCCGCGTCCGCAGGCGAACTTCGCCCAGGCTGCCGCCGATCAGCTCTCCGAGGCGCGTCTGGTGCCGGAGGCGGTCGCCGCCTACGAGCGGGCCCTCGAACTGCGCAGGCGGTCGAAGGACACACCGGTTGCCGAGGTACGGATCCTGCGGTCCCTGGCCTGGCTGGGGCTGCGCGAAGAGGTCACCGACGCGGCGGTCGCGGGGGCCCGGGCCCGGATGGACGAGGCGGCCGAGGTCCTGACCACCGCGCTGGCGGACGCCCCCGAGGACCCCGAGACACGGGCCGAACTGGCCGAGACCTGGAACCAGCTCGCCCAGGTCCTCGACCGCCGGGTCCGCGCCGACGAGGAGGCGCGCGAGGAGGCGGACGAGGAGGCGGACGAGGAAGGCGATCCGGGAGAAGAGGGCCGGGGTTCAGGGCCCGCCGAACCCCTGGGCGCGGCGGAGCTGGAGGCGCTGCGGCTGGAGGAGATCCTGCTCTGGGAGCGGGCCGCCGCCCTCCACGCGGAGCTCGGCCCGGAGCATCTGCAGGCCCGGTTGCAGTGCGTGAACAACGCCGCCTGGACCGAACACGAGCTGGGCCGGCCCGAAGCCGGCGCCGCCCGGGTCTCGGCACTGGCGGCCGAGGTGCGCGCGCTGCCCGAGGGCGTGGCCCCGGAGTGGCTCCTGGAAAGCGCCGAACGCACGACGGAGCACCTGCTGCGCACTTCGCCCTGAGGACGCACGCTGCCGTCGCTCCGAACCCCGGGGCGACGGCAGCGGCAGCTATCCGCCTCAGCCCAGCTGGGCGAGCGCCTCGGTGGCGATCCGCTCGAAGACGCCCTGGTCGGCGGAGAAGTCGGAGTCGGGGATCGGCCAGTGGATCACGAGTTCGGTGAAGCCGAGCTCCTGGTGGCGGCCCGCGAAGTCGACGAAGGCCGCCACGGACTCCAGCGGCTGCCCTCGGTCCGGGGTGAAGCCCGTGAGCAGGACCTTGTCCAGCTCGGCCACGTCCCGGCCGGTCTCCGCGCACGCCTTGCCGAGCTTCTCGATCTGGCCGCGCAGGGCCTGCACCGACTGCTCCGGGGTCCCCTCGTCGAAGATCTTCGGATCACCGGTCGTCACCCACGCCTGCCCGTACCGCGCGGCGAGCTTCAGGCCGCGCGGGCCGGTCGCGGCGACGGCGAAGGGCAGCCGAGGCCGCTGGACGCACCCGGGGATGTTGAAGGCCTCCTCGGCCGAGTAGAACGTGCCCCGCTGCGAGACGAAGTCCTCGGTGAGCAGCCGGTCGAGCAACGGCAGGAACTCCCCGAACCGGTCGGCGCGCTCCTTGGGGGTCCACGGCTGCTCCTGTCCGAGCACGGTGGCGTCGAACCCGTTGCCGCCGGCGCCGATCCCCAGCGTGATCCGTCCGCCCGAGATGTCGTCGAGGGAGATCAGTTCCTTGGCGAGCGTCACCGGGTGGCGGAAGTTCGGCGAGGTGACGAGCGTGCCGAGGCGCAGCCGCTCCGTCGCCGTCGCGGCGGCCGTAAGCGTCGGCAGAGCGCCGAACCACGGCCCGCTCCGGAAGGTCCGCCAGGACAGGTGGTCGTAGGTGTAGGCCGCGTGGAACCCCAGTTCCTCGGCCCTCTGCCAGCGTTCACGTCCCCCTTCGTTCCACCGGTGGACGGGAAGGATCACGGTGCTCAGGCGAAGAGTCATGACCAGAGCCTACGACCGCCGCCCCGGACGCCGTCATGTCCCGCGCTGGGCCCTGGCCCGCCACAGGGCGAGCAGGACGGCGGAGTAGGGGTGGGCCGGAGTCGTGGTGCGGGCGGTGTGGGCCAGGGCGTCGGCCGCGTCGGCCAGAACCTTGCCCACCAGCACCGGTTCTCGCTCCGGGTGGTGGGTGCTCGCTCGTTCGCACGCCGTGCACAGGACCATCGCCAGGCTCACGACCCGGGTGGCGTGCGGGCCGCCACAGGCGGCGCAGTCCGGTGTGCGGGCTGAAGGGATGAGCACGTCGCCCCCGTGTGACGTCGTCGGAACCGGCACCGTGCCGGCGGCCCGAACGGCAGCGGAGCCGGCGAGAAGATCCTTCCACCACCCACTGACAACCATGTGGCGATGTTTCACGTGAAACATCGCCGACCGCCGGCATGGGCGAAGATGGAGCCGTGACCTCGGCTCCCCAGTGCCCGGACGGGCCCACCCCCGCGACCCGGCTCATCGCCACCGACCTCGACGGCACCCTGCTGCGTGACGACAAATCCGTCTCGGAGCGCACCGTCGCCGCACTCGCCGCCGCCGAGGAGGCCGGCATCGCGGTGTTCTTCGTGACCGGACGCCCGGCCCGCTGGATGGGAGTGGTCAGCGACCACGTCCAGGGCCACGGCCTGGCCATCTGCGCGAACGGCGCCGCCGTCGTCGACCTGCATGCCATCGACCGGCACGCCACCGACGAGGACGCCGCCGACCGGCAGCCCTCGGGCCGGGAGTTCGTTCAGGTCAGGCCGCTGCCCCGGATCACCGCGCTCAAGGTGGTGGAGGCTCTGAGGGCCGCCGCCCCCGGCACCTCCTTCGCCGTCGAGCTGACCACCGGCATCAACTACGAACCGCAGTACCCGCCGTTCTTCCAGGACCCGGGTGCCAACGTCGCCACCGCAGAGAACCTGCTCCACGAGGCCACGGACGACGATTCGGCGCCCGTGCTCAAGGTGCTCGCGCACCATTCCGAGCTGGCTCCGGACGAGTTCCTGGCCCTGGCCCGCTCCGTCGCCGGTGCGTACGCCTCGATCACCCGCTCCAGCCCGACCTCCCTGCTGGAGATCAGCGGCCCGGGGGTCTCCAAGGCGAGCACCCTGGCGCTCTGCTGTGAGGAGCGCGGCATCTCGCCGGCGGAGGTGGTCGCCTTCGGCGACATGCCGAACGACGTGGAGATGCTCGGCTGGGCCGGCACCTCGTACGCGATGGGCAATGCCCATCCGGATGTGATCGCGGCCGCGTCGGGCCGTACGGTCGCCAACAACGAGGACGGCGTCGCCCTGGTCATCGAGCGCATCCTGGCCGAACGGACCGCCCGCACCGAGGTGTAAGCACAGCGGAGCAGCCGCAGCGGGGCAGCTACAGCGCGGCAGTCACAGCGCAGCAGCTACAGCGGGGCCTCCCACACCAGGGTGGTCCCGCCGCCCTCCTCGCCGAGGCCGGGGCCGTACGAACTGGAGCCGCCGAGCGATTCGGCCCGCCGGCGCAGGTTCCGCAGCCCGCTGCGCCGGCCTCCCTCGGGGATGCCCACCCCGTCGTCGGCCACCTCCAGCCGGACCCCGGGCCGCCCGTCGGCCAGGCTGACGGTGGAGTCGAGCACCACCTCGATCCGGGACGCCTCCGCGTGCCGGAACGCGTTCGACAGCGCCTCGCGCAGGGCGGCGATCAGGTTCTTGCCGACGAGCTCGCCGACGACCGCGTCGATCGGTCCGAGGAACCGGTGCGCGGGCTTGAAGCCCAGCGGCACGGCAGCCATGTTGATCTCCCGCAGCACTCGGGTGCGCAGCCCCGAGGGGGCCTCCGCCGGTCCCTGCTGGAGCGCGAAGATCGCGGTGCGGATCTCCTGGATCGTCACGTCGAGCTCGTCCACGGCCTTGCCGACGCCGTCGCGGACCTCCGGGACGACGGAGCGGCGCTGAGCGCCCTCCAGCATCATCCCGGTGGCGAAGAGCCGCTGGATGACCAGGTCGTGCAGGTCGCGCGCGATCCGGTCGCGGTCCTCGAACACCGCGAGGCGCTCCCGGTCCCGCTGCGCCTCCGCCATCATCAGCGCCAGGGCCGCCTGCGAGGCGAACTGCGTGGCCAAGGTCCGCTCCGCCTCGGTGAACGGCCGCTTTCCGCGCGCCCGCGGCGTGACGAGGGCCCCCAGCACCCGCCCCCCGCTCTGCAGCGGAAGCATCATGCAGGCCCCGTACTGGCTGGTAAGGCGGCTGATCATGCGCGGGTCGGAGGCGGCGTCGTCCACGAAGACCGGCTCGCCCTCCAGCAGCCTGGCCACCACCGGGCTCTCGGGCGGGATGACGATGCCGAGCGAGGTCGCCGGGTTCTCCGCGGAGACGGCGACGATCTCCATCCCGCCCTCTTCGGCCGGGAGCATCACGATCCCGGCGGCCGAATCGGCGAGCCGGCGGGCCTGTTCGGCGACGACCGCGAGCGCGTCGTCCGCGTCCCCGCCCGACAACAGGGCCGTGGTGACGGCCACCGAGCCGTCGATCCAGCGCTCGCGCTGGGTGGCGGCCTCGTAGAGCCGGGCGTTGCCGATGGCGATGCCCGCCTCGGTGGCCAGCACCCGGACCATGTGGACGTCGTAGTCGTTGAACGCGCCGCCACCGTTCTTCTCCGCGAGGTAGAGGTTCCCGAAGATCTCTCCCTGGACCCGGATCGGAACGCCTAGGAAGGTCTTCATCGGCGGGTGATGGGCGGGGAAGCCCGCCGAGCGCGGGTCCTTGGTCAGGTCGGCGAGCTGCACCGTGTCGGGGTGTGAGATCAGCGCGCCGAGCAGGCCGCGCTTCCCGTCCGGGCGGTGCCCGATCTTCTTGGCCAGCGCGTCGCTGATCCCGAAGGTGACGAAGTCCGAGAGCCCCGGGCCCTCGGTGTCGACCACGCCGATGGCCGCGTAGCGGGCGTCCGCGAGCTCGGCGGCCGTCTCGCAGATCCGGTCCAGCGTGGAGTGCAGTTCGAGGCCTGTACCGACCGACCGCATGGCTTCCAGCAACTGCGGCACCCGGGCCGTGAGCTCGGTGGACAGCCCCTGGAGACTCCGGGTGGCGGCGGTCGCGGCCTCCATCGGGTCGGGCGATTCCGGCGAGGACTCCGGCGGGTACTCGGGCGATTCCTGGGACTCCTGCGCTGACATGCCCTTGAGCCTAGTTAGTCCCCTTTGGCGAGGAAAGTCGAGTCTGTGCGGTGTCGCCCGTCACGTCCGCTTCCCGCTCCCGCTCCAGCAGTCCGCGCAGCGGACCGGGGGTCGCCGCCAGCTCCGCGTACGCACCGCGCTGGACCACCGCGCCGCCGTCCAGGACGAGGACCTCGTCGACCTCTTCCAGACCGGCCAGCCGGTGCGTGATCAGCACGGTGGCACGGCCCTCGGTCGCGGCCAGCAGGTCCGCGGTCAGCGCGTCGGCGGTGGCCAGGTCCAGGTGCTCGGCAGGCTCGTCCAGCACGAGGACGGGGAAGTCCGCGAGCAACGCCCGTGCCAGGGCGAGACGCTGGCGCTGACCACCGGAGATCCGCTCGCCGTGTTCACCGACCAGCGTGTCCAGCCCGTCCGGGAGTCCCTCGGCCCACTCCAGCAGCCGGGCCGCGGCGAGGGCCTCCCGCAGCCGCGCCTCGCTCGCCCCCGGGGCGGCCAGCCGCAGGTTCTCCCGTACGGAGCTGTCGAAGATGTGCGCGTCCTGGGCACACAGGCCCACGACCCGGCGCACGTCGTCCCCGTCGAGGGCGCGCGCGTCGGTCCCGCCCAGGGTGTACGAGCCTTCGTGCTGGTCCAGGAAGCGCAGCAGGACCTGTGCCAGCGTGGTCTTGCCGGCTCCCGAGGGCCCGACGACCGCGATCCGGCGGCCCGCTTCCAGGGTCAGGTCGAGCCCGCTCAGCGCGTCGTTCTCCTGCCCGGGGTGCCGGGCGGCGAGTCCCCTCAGCCGGAGCGGGAAGGGCGAGGCGGGCAGGGCTTCGGGCCGCTCCGGCTCGGTGACCGGGACGGGCGTGTCGATGACTTCGTAGACCCGCTCGGCGCTGCGCCGGACCCGCTGGCGGTACTGGACGGCCTGCGGAAGCCCGCTGACGGCCTCGAAGGCGGCCAGTGGGGTCAGGACGACCACGGCCATGGCCACCCCGGACAGCCGGCCCCCGGCGACGGCGTTCGCCCCGACGGCGGCCGCGCACACCACCGTCAGTCCGGTCAGGAAAGCGGACAGCCCGCTCCCGAGCCCGGTGACGGCGGCCGCGCGGGCCGCGATCCCGGTCAGTGTGCGGTCGCTCTCCTTCGCGGCGGCCTTGCGCCCACCGAGTGCTCCGGCGACGGTGAGCTCCGCGGTTCCGGTGAGCAGATCCGCCACACGGGTGGCGAGCTCTCCCCGGGCGGGCGCGAGCCGGCGCTCCGTCCGGCGCGCGCAGACCGCGCTGACGAGCGGTACGCCGACCCCGGCGGCCAGCAGCCCGACGCCGAGCACCACCCCGGCCCCGGGCAGCAGCCAGGCGGTGAACGCCACCGAGCCGGTGCCCACGAGCAGCGCGGTGCCGACGGGCAGCAGCCAGCGCAGCCAGTAGTCCTGCAGGGCGTCGGCATCGGCCACGAGCCGGGTCAGCAGATCCCCGCGCCGCTGGGTGCGCAGTCCGGCGGGCGCGATGCGCTCCAGCCGCTGGAACACCGAAACGCGCAGGTCCGCGAGCATCCGCAGGACCGCGTCGTGGGACACGAGCCGCTCCGCGTAGCGGAAGACGGCCCGGCCCATGCCGAAGGCCCGCGTCGCGGTGACGGCCACCATCAGGTACAGCACGGGCGGCTGTTCGGAGGCGCGCGAGATCAGCCATCCCGAGACGGCCATCAGCCCGACGCTGCACCCGACGGCCAGTGCCCCGAGGAACAGCCCCAGCCTGAACCGTCCTTGCCAGGCCTTGGCCACGCCCCGTACCCGCCGGAGCGGATCGCCCCCGCCGGCATCGCCGCCGCCCGTGGAGCCGGCCCGCTCCGCAGCGTCCCCGAGGATCCACTCGCCGGGATCGCGCGGCGCCGGTCCCGGCGCGGGCTGCCCCGCCCGCACCGCGGGAAGCGGAGCGGCGGCGGAGGCCCCGGCGGGGCCGGCCCCCACCCGCACGACCCGGTCGGCCAGCGCCAGCAGCGCCGGCCGGTGCACCACCAGGAGGACGGTCCGGCCGACCGCGAGGCGGCGTACCGCCTCCACCACGGCGGCCTCGGTCTCGCCGTCCAGGGCCGCCGTCGGCTCGTCGAGCAGGAGCACCGGCCGGTCCGCCAGGAACGCCCGGGCCAGCGCGAGGCGCTGGCGCTGTCCGGCGGACAGCCCGACCCCGCCCTCGCCGAGGAGGGTGTCCGCCCCCCGGGGCAGGGCCCGTACGAACTCCCACGCCCCGGCGTCCACCAGCGCGGCGGTCACCTCGGCATCGGCGGCGCCGGGCCGCGCCAGCCGTACGTTCTCCGCGATCGTGCCCGCGAACAGGTGCGGCCGCTGCGGGACCCACGCGATCCGCTCCCGCCACTGCTCGGGCGACAGCCCGGCCAGGTCCGCGCCCCCGACCAGGACCCGGCCCGCACTCGGCGTCACGAAGCCCAGCAGCACCTGCAGCAGTGTGGACTTGCCCGCGCCGCTCGGCCCGGTGAGGGCCACGCATTCGCCCGGTTCCACCGTCAGCGAGACGGGTCCGGGGGAGTCCTCGCCCCGTCCCTCGTACCGGACGGCCACCCCGTCGAGCTCGATCCGCAGGTCCGAGACCGGGACGGAGGCCGTCCCCTGCGATGCGGCGACCGGGGTCTCCAGCACCTCGAAGATCTCTTCCGCGGCAGCCAGTCCTTCCGCGGCCGCGTGGTACTGCGCCCCGACCTGACGCAGGGGCAGATACGCCTCGGGCGCCAGGACCAGGATGACCAGCCCGGTGTAGAGGTCCAGCTCCCCGTGGACGAGCCGCATGCCGATGGTCACGGCGACCAGCGCCACCGACAGGGTCGCCAGCAGTTCGAGTGCGAACGAGGACAGGAACGCGATGCGCAGCGTGCGCATCGTCGCCTGCCGGTAGTCATCGGTGATCTTGCGGATGGACTCCGCCTGAGCCTTCGCGCGGCCGAAGACCTTGAGCGTCGGCAGGCCGGCCACCACGTCCAGGAAGTGGCCCGAGAGCCGGGACAGCAGCCGCCACTGGCGGTCCATCCGGGACTGGGTGGCCATGCCGATCAGGATCATGAAGAGGGGGATAAGCGGGAGCGTGACCACGATGATCGCCGCTGAGACCCAGTCCTCGGTGACGATCCGCGCGAGCACCGCCACGGGGACGACGATCGCGAGCCCCAGCTGGGGCAGGTACCGCGAGAAGTAGTCGTCGAGCGCGTCCACTCCCCGGGTGGCCAGTGCCACCAGGGAGCCCGTCCGCTGTCCGCTCAGCCAGCCGGGCCCGAGGTCCGCCGCACGCTCCAAGAGCCGGCCGCGCAGTTCCGACTTGACCGCCGCGCTCGCCCGGTGCGCGGCCAGCTCGGTCAGCCAGGCGACCAGGCCGCGGCCGAGCGCCACCGCCGCGAGCAGCAGCAGGGGCGTCCGCAGGGCTGCGCCGTCCAGTCCGTCCTCGAAGGCGCCGACCACGATCTCGGCGATCAGCATCGCCTGGCCGACGACCAGCCCCGCCCCGGCGAGCCCGAGGGCCACCACCGCCCCCAGGAAGAGACGGGTGGAACGGGCGTACCGGAGCAGGCGCGGGTCGATCGGTTTCACGTGAAACATCCCCCAGGCAGGAGCGGACGGAGCGAGTCGACGGAGTCGACTCGGTGCACGTCTCAGTGCACGTCGACGATGTGCTGCGTGCCGATGCGCTTGCGGAACACCCAGTACGTCCAGGCCTGGTAGAGCAGGACGACCGGGGTCGCCACCGCCGCGCACCAGGTCATGATCTTCAGGGTGTACGCGCTGGACGAGGCGTTGGTGACCGTGAGGTTCCAGGCATCGTTCAGCGAGGACGGCATGACGTTCGGGAACAGCGTCAGGAAGAGCATCGCGACGGCCGCCGCGATGGTGACGCCCGACAGGCCGAAGGACCAGCCCTCCCGGCCCGCGAGGTTGAAGCCGAGGGCCCCGACCAGGGCCAGTACCGCCACGATCATGGCGATCAGGCTCCAGCCGTCACCGCGCGAGACCTGGGTCCAGATCAGGAAGGCGAGCGCCAGCACGGCGGTCACCACCCCGAGCTGCGTGGCCAGCTTGCGCGAGCGGTCCCGGATGTCACCGACCGTCTTGAGCGAGGTGAACACCGCGCCGTGGAAGGTGAACAGGGTCAGGGTGACCAGGCCGCCGAGGATCGAGTAGACGTTGAGCAAGTCGAAGAAGTTTCCGACGTACTCCATGTCCTGGTCGATCTTCACTCCGCGCACGATGTTGGCGAAGGCCACGCCCCACAGGAACGCGGGGATCAGCGAGGTCCAGAAGATCGCGTGTTCCCAGTTGGTCTGCCACTTGTCCTCGGGCCGCTTGTGCCGGTACTCGAAGGCGACCCCGCGGATGATGAGGCAGATCAGGATGAGCAGGAGCGGCAGGTAGAAGCCGGAGAAGAGGGTGGCGTACCACTCGGGGAAGGCAGCGAAGGTCGCGCCGCCGGCCGTGAGCAGCCAGACCTCGTTGCCGTCCCACACGGGCCCGATCGTGTTGATCAGGACCCGCTTCTCCGTGCGGTTGCGGGCCAGCAGCTTGGTCAGGACACCGACTCCGAAGTCGAAGCCCTCCAGGAAGAAGTAGCCGATCCACAGAACGGCGATGAGCACGAACCAGACGTCGTGGAGTTGCATGGTGTGGTCTCCTCAGCCTCAGTACGAGAAGGCCATCGGCCGGTCGGGGTTCTTGTCGTCCCCGCCGATCTTGGTCGGCGGGTTGAGGTCGGCCTCGGTGAGCTCGGGCGGGCCGGCCTTGACGTACTTCACGAGGAGCTTGACCTCGATCACGGCGAGCACGGCGTAGAGCAGCGTGAAGCCGATCATCGAGGTGAGCACCTCGCCCTGGGAGACGTTCGGCGAGACCGCGTCCCTGGTGCGCAGGACCCCGTAGACCACCCAGGGCTGGCGGCCCATCTCGGTGAAGATCCAGCCCCAGGAGTTGGCGATCAGCGGGAAGCCCATGGTCCAGAGCGCGATGATCCAGTACCAGTTGGTGAACTTGGGGCTCAGCGCCTTCTTGAAGAGGACCAAGTGCGGGACCTCTGCCTCTCCGGTGCGCAGCCCCGGCGGCAGCATGAACTTCTTGCGGGTCAGCCAGAGCCCCAGCATGCCGACGCCGAGCGAGGCCATCCCGAAGCCGATCATCCACCGGAAGCCCCAGTAGGCGACGGGGATGTTGGGCCGGTAGTCACCGGGCCCGAACTTCTCCTGCTCGGACTTGTTGACGTCGTTGATGCCCGGGACGAACGAGCTGAAGTCGTCGTTGGCCAGGAAGGACAGCAGGCCGGGAATCTCTATGGCGACCGTGTTGTGGCCCTTTTCGACGTCTCCGTAGGCGAAGACGGAGAAGGGCGCCGGCGCCTCGCCGTCCCAGAGCGCCTCGGCGGCGGCCATCTTCATCGGCTGCTGCTTGAACATCACCTTGCCGAGCAGGTCTCCGCTGATGGCGGTCCCCAGACCGGCGATGATCATGACGATCAGGCCGAGTCGCAGCGAGGTCCGCATGACGGGGATGTGCTTCTTGCGGGCCAGGTGGAAGGCCGCGATGCCGACCATGAACGCGCCGCCCACCAGGAAGGCCGCCGTCATGGTGTGGAAGAACTGGGTCAGCGCGGTGTTCTGCGTGAGCACCAGCCAGAAGTCCGTGAGCTCGGCCCGGCCGCGCTCGGGGTTCATCCGGTAGCCGACGGGGTGCTGCATCCAGGAGTTGGCCGCGAGGATGAAGTACGCGGACAGGATGGTGCCGATCGAGACCATCCAGATGCAGGCCAAGTGGATCTTCTTCGGCAGTTTGTCCCAGCCGAAGATCCACAGGCCGATGAAGGTGGACTCGAAGAAGAAGGCTATGAGCGCCTCGAAGGCCAGCGGGGCTCCGAAGATGTCACCGACGAACCGCGAGTAGTCGGACCAGTTCATGCCGAACTGGAACTCCTGGACGATGCCGGTGACGACACCCATCGCAATGTTGATCAGGAAGAGCTTGCCCCAGAACTTGGTGGCCTTGAGGTACTTCTCCTTTTCCGAACGCACCCAGGCGGTCTGCAAGATCGCGACGAGCGCGGCCAGCGAGATCGTCAAGGGAACGAAGAGGAAGTGATAGACGGTGGTAATACCGAACTGCCATCGCGCCAGGGTCTCTGGCGCCAAAGCTAGGTCCACGTCATCGTCTCCTTCGTTTCGCCGTGGTCACAGCCGCAGTTTGCCTCTTGTATCCCACTCAATCCGGGAGGAAGCAGGACACGCTTGTGAACGCGTTCACATTCACAAGCATTATGTCGCACTGCTGTCGGCATCTTTCAGGGGGGTCCCCCTAGCGAAGAAATTCAACAGATTGTTGAATGCGACCCATGAAGATTCGATTCCTCTGGCCCGCCGGCCAGCTCACCGCAACGCTTGCCGAGACCCCGACGGCCAAGGCGCTCGCCGGCGCGCTCCCCATTTCCGCCTCCGCCAACACCTGGGGCGAGGAGGTCTACTTCGACACCGGCGTCTCCGTGGCGCTGGAGCACGACGCCCGGCAGGTCGTCGAGCCCGGCACGGTCGCGTTCTGGACCGAGGGCGACGCGCTCGCGCTGCCCTACGGCCCCACCCCGATCTCCCGCGGGGGCGAGAGCCGCCTGGCGAGCCCGTGCAACGTCCTCGGCTCGTTCGACGGCGACCCCCGCCTGCTGGCCACCGTCCGCGACGGTGACCCCATCCGCGTGGAACTGGCCTGACACCAGTCCCGGGAGCACTACATCTCCTTGAAGAACGCCTCCGCCGTGTGCAGGAAGACGTCGTTCGCCTCGGGCTCGCCGATCGTGACCCGCAGGCCCTCGCCCGCGAAGGGCCGGACCACCACGCCGGCCTTCTCGCAGGCCGCCACGAAGTCGGAGGTGCGCTCCCCGAGCCGCATCCACACGAAGTTGGCCTGCGACTCGGGCACCACGGTCCAGCCCTGGGCCAGCAGCGACCCGTAGACCCGGGCGCGCTCGCCCACCAGTGACCCGACCCGGCCCATCAGCTCGTCCTCGGCCCGCAGCGAGGCGACCGCCGCGTCCTGGGCGAGCTGGCTGACGCCGAAGGGCACCGCGGTCTTGCGTAGCGCAGCGGCCACCGGCTCGTGCGCGACCGCAAAGCCGACGCGCAGGCCGGCGAGCCCGTACGCCTTGGAGAACGTACGCAGCACGGCGACGTTGGGGCGGCTGCGGTAGAGCTCGATGCCGTCCGGGACCTCGACGTCGCGGACGAACTCCTTGTAGGCCTCGTCGAGGACGATGAGGATGTCGGAGGGCACCCGGTCCAGGAACCGCTCCAGCTCGGCACGGCGCACGGCGGTGCCGGTGGGGTTGTTGGGGTTGCAGACGAAGATCAGGCGGGTCCGCTCGGTGATCGCCTCGAACATCGCGTCCAGGTCGTGCACGTCCCCCTCGGCCAGCGGGACCTGGACCGACGTCGCACCCGAGATCTGAACGATGATCGGATAAGCCTCGAAAGAGCGCCAGGCGTAGATGACCTCGTCGCCCGGACCCGCCGTCGCCTGGATCAGCGACTGGGCGACACCGACCGAGCCGGTGCCGGTGGCGATGTGCTCGACCGGGACCCCGAAGCGCTCGGCGAGCTCGTTCACCAGACCCGTGCACGCCAGGTCCGGGTACCGGTTGAAGTGGCCGGCCGCCGCGACCGCGCTCTCCAGCACCCCAGGCAGGGGCGGGTACGGGTTCTCGTTCGAGGACAGCTTGAACGCGACCGGACCGCCCGCAGCAGCGGGCTTCCCGGGCTTGTAGGTGGGAATGCCGTCCAGCTCGGCGCGCAGCTTCGGGCTCTTCTCGCTCACCGCAGGTCCTCCTCGACCATCCCGTACGACGTCGCCGTCGACTCAATACTCCTCACCTTATGAGGATTACGTCGATCCGAGAATGGCAGGCGCCTGGAATGCGGGAGAGCGCACGCATATATGCGTGCGCCGGTGGCCTGCGCCGTGGCGCGCGTCCCTCGTACAGGTGAGTTGAGCAGAGCCCGAGAGCGCACCGTTTTGGCATGCACGGTCCCGTCGACAAGGACACCAGACACTCCCAGTGACCAAACACCTTCATTTCCAAGGTCATTGGGGGTGGCGAACCGTGCAGAATCGTGCCTGTCAACGCGTGCATATGCATCCGGACCGCGCTGCCCACCGAGCCCTACTATCGGCTCGCCATGACAGCAGCAGGGAAGCATCAGGTGAGCCGGACCGAGACCACCCGGCGGGCCGCCGGCCGACAAGGCCGGGCCGGCATCAGGGACGTGGCCGCCGCGGCGGGCGTCTCGATCACGACCGTCTCCGACGCCCTCAACGGGAAGGGACGGCTGCCGGACGCCACCCGCCGCCACGTTCGCGAGGTCGCAGACCGGCTGGGCTACCGCCCTTCCGCGGCGGCCCGCACCCTCCGTACCGGCAAGTCGGGCCTCATCGGCCTGACCGTGACGACGTACGGGGATGAACCTTTCACCTTCACCGAATTCGCGTACTTCGCCGAGATGGCACGGGCCGCCACCTCCGCCGCGCTCGCTCGCGGCTACGCCCTCGTCATCCTCCCCGCCACCTCCCGACACGACGTCTGGTCCAACGTGGCCCTCGACGGCACCGTCGTCATCGACCCCTCCGACCACGATCCCGTCGTCACCGAACTGGTCCGCCAGGGTCTGCCCGTCGTCTCCGACGGACGCCCGGCCGGCTCACTCCCCGTCACCGCCTGGGTCGACAACGACCACGAGGCCGCCGTCCTGGGCCTCCTCGACCACCTCGCCGCCGCAGGAGCCCGCCGCATCGGGCTCCTGACCGGCACCACCACCGACACCTACACCCGGCTCTCCACCACGGCCTACCTGCGCTGGTGCGAGCGCGTGGGCCAAGATCCCGTCTACGAGTCCTACCCCGCCCACGATCCGTGCGCCGGCGCCGTCGCCGCCGACCGGCTGCTCGCCCGGCCCGACCGGCCCGACGCCGTCTACGGTCTGTTCGACCCCAACGGCACCGACCTGCTCGCCGCCGCCCGGCGCTACGGCCTGCGCGTTCCCGAGGATCTGCTACTCGTGTGCTGCAGCGAATCCACCGTGTACGCCAACACCGAGCCGCCCATCACCACCCTGTCCCTCAAACCGCGCCGCATCGGCACCGCCGTCGTCCAACTGCTCATCGACGCCATCGAGGGCGTCGACACGGGCGGACCCGTCGAACAGGTCATCCCGACCGAGCTGATCATCCGTACCTCGTCCCAGCGCAGGCAGCCCCGAACGACCGTCAGCCCGCCCCGATCCCCGGCGCAGGACTGACCACCACGCCGGCCCAACGGCGGGGCCGTCGGCCCCGCCGAGGATTTCAGCAACACTCATATCGGGAGAAACCGGCAGGAAGGGCCAGCTCCGACCAGGATTCACCACCCCTGGTGCGTCACAGAGCGCGAGCTGCATTCCTATGATGGGCGCACGACATCACGGACCCTCCGCCCCCGAGGCGGAAGGGTCCGCAGGTGTACGGCAGCGCGACGGTGGTGGAGGGGTCGATGACTCAGGGGGCCGGTCAGGGACCCGCGGTGCGGACGGACACCGAGCGGGACTTCCGGTTGCCGGTCGCCGAACCCGCCTCGCATACCGTTCACCCGGGAGCCGCAGCAGCCGGATCGGTCGGCTCCACGGGGTTCGGGGCGGACGCCCCCGTCTACGGCGAGTACCCCGCGTACTACGACGCGGGTCCGGCTCCCGTCCCCGCGCAGCACGGGTACGGCCACGAAACCCCGTACGGCGCCGCCGGCACCTTCGGAGAGCCCGCCGGCCGCCCGATGGGCCACGCCTCCGAGGAGAGCGACCCCGACGGGTACACCCCGACGCAGCGCGATCTCCCCGTCATCGGGCGCGGCGCCCTCGGCGGTCCCGGCGACACCGTTCAGATCCAGTACGTCCCCCAGGAGACCGCGGGCGAGGGCCCCGGCCCGCTCTACGTCGTCGGCGACGTCCACGGCTACATCGACGAACTCGTTGCCGAACTGCAGTTCCAGGGGCTCATCGACGCCGACCACAACTGGTCCGCAGGCAATGCCCGGCTCTGGTTCCTCGGCGACTTCACCGACCGCGGACCCGACGGCATCGGGGTCATCGACCTCGTCATGCGGCTCTCGGCCGAAGCCGCCGCCGCGGGCGGCTACTGCAAGGCACTCATGGGCAACCACGAGCTGCTGCTCATCGGCGCCAAGCGGTTCGGTGACACCCCCGTCGTCTCCGGCGCCGGCACCGCCACCTTCCAGGCCGCCTGGCTCCTCAACGGCGGTCAGCGCACCGACATGGACCGCCTGCAGGACGTCCACCTCCAGTGGATGTCCCGGCTGGACGCGGCGGTCCTGGTGGACGACCACCTGCTCCTCCACTCGGACACCACCGCCTACCTCGACTACGGCGACTCGGTCGAGGACGTCAACGACACCATCCACGAGCTGCTCAACCGCAACGACGCCGACATCACCTGGGACCTGTTCCGCAAATTCACCAAGCGCTTCGCCTTCCGCGACGAGGGAACCGGCCCCCAGGCCGTACGCGAGCTCATCGGCACCTACGGCGGCAGCCGGGTCGTGCACGGCCACAGCCCCATCCCCTACCTGCTCGGCGAGGTGGGCACCGAGGACGGTGACGGTGCACACGGTCCCGAGGCCGTCGTCGGCCCGCACGTGTACGCGGAAGGTCTGGCCATCGCGATGGACGGTGGCGTGACGATGGCGGGCAAACTGCTCGTCGTGCAACTCCCGCTGAACGACTGAGGCTTCCCGGAGCTGGGTATTTCCGGAAAGCCCCTGTCAACGTACGGCGTGGGCGCTCTACCATCGCTCTATCCGTAGCAGGCTCTCCTCCGTTTGTGCCGGCGCCCCGTTCAACACGGACATACCGGTCCCCACGGAGCATCGGGGGATGCACATGACCAGCGCTCCGCACCTGCTCACCGAAGACCGACCGGAGTTCGATCGGCTCCTCGAAGAGGCGCTGCGCACGGCGAACGCCCGGCCCGAGCTCGCCGCCCTCGGCGAACGGCTGAACGCCGAACAGCTGCGCACCATGGCCATGGGGGCCACCGGGCTGCTGACGGCCGCGGCCGCAGCCGAGTACGACCATTACGTGAAGGTCCGCAAAGAGCGGCAGGACGAGATCCTGTCCACCCCCGGTACGACGGGGGAGGAGGGCGACGGGCAGGGCGGTGGCGCGGGCGTCAGCGCCGTGGTCGCGGTCCTCGCGCCGGTCCTGGCCGGCACCGCCATGCTGATCTTCCTGCTGGTGGGCTACATCCTGAAGATGATCGAGCCCGAACCGGCCTTCGCCGACACGATGCTGACGGCGGGTTGGCTCTTCGGTGGACTCACCGCGGCCGCACTGCTCTTCGCCGTGATCGGGCTGCTCGTGACGGCCGTCCGCAACAGTTCCACCGAGGTGGCGGCCGACGAGACCGAGGCGGTGCCCGACGAGGTGTCGCGGGCCCGGGAGGCCTGGCGCAATGCCCTGCTGGAGCGGGGCATCGTGCCGTTCCTCCGGGACGCGCTGGCCGATCCCAGCGCGGGGGCCGGCTTCCCCGCCCCCCGGAAGCCGGGAGCTGGGCGCATCCCCAATTTGGGATACACCCGGCCCGATTTCACCAGTCCCGGGGCCCCGGCTGAGGGGCCCCGTCCCGGTTACACGTCTCCGGACTTCACCAGTCCG
Organism: Streptomyces sp. NPDC058289; assembly: GCF_042880975.1. Taxonomy (NCBI): domain Bacteria; kingdom Bacillati; phylum Actinomycetota; class Actinomycetes; order Kitasatosporales; family Streptomycetaceae; genus Streptomyces; species Streptomyces sp. NPDC058289. The sequence goes on along the minus strand of NZ_JBHVYI010000014.1, from coordinate 80,732 downwards.
GACTTCGGCGGCCCGGACACCGAGCCGGAGTGACGGCTACTGGCCGTTCGGCGAGCCAGAGTAGGCCAGGTCCCCCTTCCACACGGTCTCTTCCTTGGAGACGCCCTTGGCACGGACGACGGGGGCGGGCGCCGGCGTCTGCTCCTGCCAGCCCGCGGGGTCCGGGGTGAAGTTCGTCCCGGTGACCGTGATGTGGAGCTGGTACACCCGGCCGGTGGTCGTCAGCACCTTGATGTACGCGGCAGTGGCCTGGCCGTCGATGGAGACTCCGCAGGCGAAGCCCGTGGCCGCGCTGTTGGGGTAGCCCGGAAGGCCGGAGACGTCGATCCAGGTGGGGACACCACCCACGGTGGTGGCCCGGCCCGCGAAGGTGTGACCGTTGCTGAGCGCGGCGTGGAAGTCCTCGGTGTTCGACGGCGCGAAGCTGTCGATGTCACTGCACGGACCGGTGGGACCAGTGGGACCGGTGGCACCGGTTGCGCCCGTGGCACCGGTTGCACCCGTGGCACCGGTAGCGCCCGCACCAGTAGCGCCCGTGGCACCCGTAGCGCCGGTGGCACCCGGGTAGCCGCGCGGCCCCGTCGGGCCCGTGGCTCCGGTCGCGCCCCGGGGGCCGGTCGCGCCCTTGGGTCCGCGCGGGCCCCGCGGGCCCACCTTGCAGTCGTCGCCGTGAGCCGCCGCCGGCGTGCCCGCGCTGTGGCGCTGGGACTTGCAGTGGTCCGGACCCCCAGGCGCCTCGGCCAGCGCGACCGCCGGAGTCGCCAGGCCCGCCAGCACCAGCGCCACCGAGGCGAGCGTGCCTCCCGCCAGCCAGCCGGCTCGTCGGGGCAACGGCCCCAGGTAGGTACGGGCCTTGTTGTCAGAACTCATGTACCGCTCCTCGCAGACACCGGATCGAATCGACCTGCGAAGTCCGGAAATACGACCGGGCTCCGCGGGCCATCCTGAGGACCCCGACTCCGCAAGTCCGATCGGCGCGCCCATCCGTAAGCGGAACGGCTCAGCACACACCGCCACTTGGCGGCCCGCCGCACGTCCACACGTGTCTGCGCCCCGGCGTGCAGCACAGGCACCGCCTCGAAGCCGCCCCGGGCCTGCTGCCGTGCCCCATGTTTCACGTGAAACACCCGTCTCCGTTTCACGTGAAACATCGGAGCGTGCGCCCTCTTAGCCGGCGGACCGGTCTCCGAGCCCCCGTCGGCGTTGCCCGACATCCGTCAGCACCGGCGAGCGCCAGGCGCCGTCCGGGTGGTACAGGTTCCGGCCCGGCTCCACGATCTCGTCGATCCGGTCGAGGGTCGCATCGTCGAGGACCAGCCCGGCGCCCTTCACCAGTGCTTCCAGCTGCTCCATGGTCCGCGGCCCGGTGATCACGGAGGTGACGGCGGGATGCGCCAGCGGGAAGGCCACCGCCAGCTCGGGCAACGTGCAGCCGATGGAGTCGGCGAGCTCCACCAGCTGCTCCACGGCCTCCAACTTCGCGACATTGCCCGGAACCGCGGGGTCGAAGCGGGCCGGAGTCAGCGCCGCACGCCCCGAGGTCATGTCGATGGCGCGGCCGAGCCGGTACTTCCCGCTCAGGAATCCGGACGCGAGCGGGCTCCAGGTCAGGACGCCCATCCCGTACCTCCGGGCCACCGGCAGCACACTGCTCTCGATCCCGCGTGCAAGGATCGAGTACGGCGGCTGCTCGGTCCGGAACCTCGGCAGAGCCCGCCGTTCGGCGACGTGGTGCGCCTCGACGATCTCCTCGGCCGGGAATGTGGAGCAGCCGAAGGCTCGTATCTTGCCGGCCCGGACCAGATCGCCGAGGACGGACAGGGTCTCCTCGACGTCCGTACCGTGATCCGGCCGGTGCACCTGGTAGAGGTCGATCCAGTCCGTGTCCAGTCGGCGCAGGCTGTCCTCGACGGCACGCACGATCCAGCGCCGGGAGTTCCCGCTGCGGTTGCGGCCCTCACCCATCTGGAAGTGCACCTTGGTCGCCAGCACGACGTCGTCCCGCCGGCCCTTCAGGGCCTTGCCCACGATCGTCTCGGACTCCCCGGCCGAGTACATGTCCGCGGTGTCCACGAAGTTGATCCCGTGGTCGAGCGCGGCGTGGATGATCCGCGCGCACTCCTCGTGATCCGGATTGCCCACCGCGCCGAACATCATCGTGCCGAGGCAGTGCGTGCTGACCTCTATGCCGGTCCCACCCAGAATTCGGTATCGCATGCTCATGAGCCCGCACTGTAGGAGCTGGAGCACACTCGAGGACAAGCCCCCGGCGAAGTCTCTTGTGGGTACCGGACGTACGGCGGCCCGGAGCGCGACCGGACTGAAGTCCGGCGGCACTCCGGGCCGCTTGGGTTTCACCGTCAGGTCACGGTGCTACTCGCACCGGGCCCACCGGCTCGGGGACTACCCGCGGTGCTTGTTGCCCTTCGGCACCGTGTGCATGGCGGCCGACTTCTTGGCCTGCGGCTTCTTGAGGAACATGTCCCTGGCGGCGACGCTCCGTGCGGGAGCGGTCAGGGGGCCGGGGACGACCTGGACCCAGGGGTGCTGATCCCCCATCGCCGCTGTCCCGCAGTCCAGGGACGGTGTGGGGTTGTCGACCTCGCAGAAGGTCTCCCAGACCTGTCCGGTGGTGGTCGAGATTTCGATGTTCGCCCCGTTGGCGTGCTCGTCGACGGCGATTCCGCACGCCACCCCGGACGGGTAGTTCGGGTTGCGCGTGGGGTTGGTCAAGTTGTGCCAGTCGAAGTTCGTGTTGGGGTTCCCGAGACCACGGATTCCGACGTACGCGATCCCGTTGATCATCACCGCTTTGATCTCGCGGGAAGAGCTGGGCTTGAAGTTGGCGATGGCGTTGCACTGGGAGACAGGACCGGTCGCACCCGTGGCACCGGTGGCGCCGGTCGCACCCGTGGCACCGGTGGCGCCGGTCGTACCCGTAGCGCCGGTCGGGCCCGTCGCACCCATGGCACCATCGGCACCCGTCGGGCCGGTCGCACCGTCGGCGCCCGTCGGGCCGGTCGGACCCGTGGCTCCGTCAACGCCCGTGGCACCCGTGGCACCCGTGGCACCCGTCGCACCATCAGCGCCCGTCGGGCCAGTCGGACCCGTGGCACCGTCAACACCCGTCGCGCCGGTCGCACCGTCGGCGCCCGTCGCGCCGGTCGCACCGTCGGCGCCCGTCGGGCCGGTCGGGCCGGTCGGGCCCGTGGCACCGTCAACGCCCGTGGCACCCGTCGCACCATCAGCGCCCGTGGCGCCCGTCGCACCATCAGCACCCGTCGGGCCCGTGGCACCGTCAACGCCCGTGGCACCCGCCGCACCATCAGCACCCGTGGCGCCGGTCGCACCGTCGGCGCCCGTCGCACCGGTCGCCCCCGTCGCACCGGTCACCCCCGTCGCGCCACCGCTGGGTCCCGTCGGCCCCGTCGGCCCCGTCGGGCCCGTCGGGCCGACCGGCGGGCACCCGTGGTCGTCGTGGTGGTGGTCGCGCCCCTCGTCGTCTCCCCAGCCGCCGCCGTCCCCGCCGTCGTCCCCGCCGCCGTCCGCGCCGCCCCGGTTCCAGTCCTGTGGCGGGCCGTCGTGCGGCTCGCAGTCCTCGCCTCCTCCTCCGCCCGACGGAGTGGTGGCTCTCACGGCCGTGGCCGTCGGCTTGACCGCCGCGACAACCGGGTTGGCCATGCCCACGAGTACGAGGGAAAGCGAGGCCAGGGCACCTCCCGCGAGCCAGGCGCGATTGCGGGGGACAGGACCAAGGCGGAGCTTGGTCTGGTGCTCACGACTCATCTGCAGCGCTCCTTAGGAACGGAATGCGAGCCGGAACGGGTACCGTCCCGGCTGCGAGTTCGAACGTCCTTGGGACTTACGGACGGAGCCGCTCAGATCTTGAGATCCCCGGGATATTTATCAGCACAACGGCTTATCAGACGCCTCCGAACGGATGCGCCCACACCCACCGGGTGGTAGCGCCACCGGCGTGCCGCCCACCCATCGTCAGCCGCACTCCCTAACGTCGCCCGCGATCCGTCCGACGAGAGGGTGCTGCGGTGAGGCCGACCATCTGTCTGAACATGATCGTCAAGAACGAGGCGCCGACGATCCGGAAGTGCCTGGAGTCGGTGCGCCCCCTGATCGACACCTGGGTGATCGTGGACACGGGCTCCACCGACGGCACCCAGGACGTCATCCGGGACTGCTTCGCCGACCTGCCCGGCACGCTCCACGAACGACCGTGGAAGGGTTTCGACGGCAGCCGCACCGAGGCGATCGAGCTCGCGCGCTCCAGCGCGGACTACCTGCTGTTCATCGACGGCGACGACGAAATGCAGATCCGGCCCGGGTTCCGCATGCCGGACCTCACGCTCGACGCGTACCAGGTGGCGCTGCACGACGGTCCGATCGTCCACTGGCGGCCGGCGCTGGTTTCCACCCGGCTGCCCTGGCGGTACGTGGGCGTGCTCCACGAGTACATCGACTGCGGCATCGAGTACGGCCGCGACGTGATCGAGGGCTTCAACATCCTCTCCGTCGGCGGTGGGGCCCGCCTCCGGGAAGAGGGCCAGCGGGCGAAGTACCTGCGCGATGCGGAAGTCCTCGCCGAAGGCCTCGCGAAGGAACCCGACAACACCCGTTACGCGTTCTACCTCGCCCAGAGCTGGCGCGACGCGGGGGAGCCGGAAAAGTCCCTCGAGGCCTACGACCGCCGGGTGGCCATGGGCGGCTGGGCCGAGGAGACCTACTGCGCGCAGCTCTACGCCGCACGGCTCGCGGTCACCCTCAACAGGCCGGCGGCCGAGGTGATGGACCGCTACCTCCGCGCACACGAGAGCCGCCCCTCGCGCGCCGAGGCCCTCGGCGACCTCGCCCGGCTCTGCCGTCTCGAAAGCCGTTGGCCCCTCGCCTACATGTTCGCCCGGCAGGCAGTACGGGTGCCGCCCCCGGACGACATCCTCTTCGTCGAGTTCGCTTGGCACGACTGGCGCGCACTCGACGAACTCGCGGTGGCCGCCTACTGGACCGGGGAGTACCAGGAGTCCTTGGACTGCTGCGAACTCCTGCTCCAGGACGGCAAGCTGCCCGACGACCAGCAGGACCGGGTCCTCGCGAACCTCGAGTTCGCAGGGCGCAAGCTGGGCGTGGGCTCCCGCGCCTTCGCCTGACCGGAGCGACCGGATTCCAGCCCCGGGCCGATGCCCCGGGCTGACACGACGTACAACGGCGGCCCGCGACTCCCCCCTCGGTGTCGCGGGCCGTCCGTGTGTGCCGGTGGCGGGAGGTCAGTCCGCCAGCGGCAGGTACACGCGGTTGCCCGCGGCCGCGAACTCGGCGGACTTCTCCGCCATGCCCGCCTCGATCTCCTCGGCGCCCAGGTCGCCGCCGTGCTGGCGGCGGATGTCCTGGGAGATCTTCATCGAGCAGAACTTCGGACCGCACATGGAGCAGAAGTGCGCGGTCTTGGCCGGCTCGGCCGGGAGGGTCTCGTCGTGGAACTCACGGGCCGTGTCCGGGTCGAGGGCCAGGTTGAACTGGTCCTCCCAGCGGAACTCGAACCGTGCGTCAGACAGGGCGTCGTCCCATTCCTGGGCGCCCGGGTGGCCCTTGGCCAGGTCCGCCGCGTGGGCCGCGATCTTGTACGTGATGACACCGGTCTTCACGTCGTCGCGGTTCGGCAGGCCCAGGTGCTCCTTGGGCGTGACGTAGCAGAGCATCGCGGTGCCCCACCAGGCGATCATCGCGGCGCCGATGCCCGAGGTGATGTGGTCGTACGCGGGCGCGACGTCGGTGGTCAGCGGGCCGAGCGTGTAGAACGGCGCCTCCTCGCAGATCTCCTGCTGAAGGTCGATGTTCTCCTTGATCTTGTGCATCGGGACGTGCCCGGGGCCCTCGATCATCGTCTGCACGTTGTGGCGCTTGGCGATCGTGTTCAGCTCGCCCAGCGTCTTCAGCTCCGCGAACTGCGCCGCGTCGTTGGCGTCCGCGATGGAACCGGGGCGCAGGCCGTCACCCAGGGAGTACGTGACGTCGTACGCCGCGAGGATCTCGCAGAGCTCCTCGAAGTTCGTGTAGAGGAAGTTCTCCTTGTGGTGCGCCAGGCACCAGGCGGCCATGATCGAGCCGCCGCGCGAGACGATGCCGGTCTTGCGGCGCGCGGTCAGCGGCACGTACGACAGCAGCACGCCGGCGTGGACCGTCATGTAGTCGACGCCCTGCTCGGCCTGCTCGATGACCGTGTCCTTGTAGATCTCCCAGGTCAGGTCCTCGGCGCGGCCGTCGACCTTCTCCAGCGCCTGGTACAGCGGCACGGTGCCGATCGGCACGGGAGAGTTGCGCAGCACCCACTCGCGGGTGGTGTGGATGTTGCGGCCGGTCGAGAGGTCCATGACCGTGTCGGCGCCCCACTTGGTCGCCCAGGTCATCTTGTCCACCTCCTCCTCGATCGAGGAGGTGACCGCGGAGTTGCCGATGTTGGCGTTGACCTTCACCAGGAACCGCTTGCCGATGATCATCGGCTCGATCTCGGGGTGGTTCACGTTGACCGGCATGACCGCGCGACCTGCGGCGATCTCCTCGCGGACGACCTCGGGGGAGACGTTCTCACGGATCGCGACGTACTCCATCTCCGGGGTGATCTCGCCCCGGCGGGCGTACGCGAGCTGCGTGACCGCGGCGCCGCCACGGCCACGGCGGGGCTGGCGCGGACGACCCGGGAAGACCGCGTCGAGGTTCTTGAGACCACCGCGCGGCGAGGTGTGCTTGATGCCGTCGTCCTCGGGGCGCACGGGGCGGCCCGCGTACTCCTCGGTGTCGCCGCGGCTGATGATCCAGTTCTCGCGCAGCGGCGGCAGGCCCCGGCGCACGTCGGTCTCGATCTGCGGGTCGGTGTACGGGCCGGACGTGTCGTAGAGCGTCACGTCCTTGCCGTTGGTGAGGTGGACCTGGCGAACCGGCACCCGGATGTCGGGGCGGGAGCCCGCCACGTACCCCTTGTGCCAGCCCGGCTGGCGCTCGGTCTGGCCGTCGGCGTCCTGGCTGACGGCAGGCGTGCGTGCGTCCTGAATGGTCATGAGACCTAATCTCCCTACGCCGGCATTACCCGGTAACAGGTTCGGCGGTCGACGCAGCCTCCTCCCGTACGCATATTCGAATGCGAACGGTGATCAGCGCCCTCTCAGCCCGGTGCTCCGAGCTCCCGCGTTGTGCAAAGTAGCCCCCACGCTAGCGTCATGTGTGGCGTGCTGAACAGTGGGCCCCCTCATCTGTTGCGATGATCAGTCAGTGACGTCCTCGCCGCAGCCCCCCACCGAACCCACGGATCCCGCTGGTCACGCCGGCCACGCAGGCCACACGCACGCGGACCCCGGTCACTCGCCCGCCCCCTCTTCCGGACACTCCCACGGCCATGCGCACAGCCACGGCCCGGCGGCCCCCGTCTCGAAGCACCTGCGCAAGGTGATCGCGGCCGTCCTGATCCCCTTCGCCACCGCCGTCGTGATCGGCATGGTGGTGCTCTGGCCCGGCGCCGCGCCGGGCCACGAGCGCACCGGGGTCGGCTTCGACCGGCAGACCCAGCAGGGCACGGTCGTCGCCCTCCAGAACGTCGACTGCAAATCCGTGAACGCCGCGCAGGTGCCGCCCACCGGCGACACCTCCACCCCCGAGGGGCGCGAGGCCCTGGCCGCGCAGAACGGCGAGTGCAAGAAGGCCACGATCAAGGTCGGCAGCGGCCCCGACAAGGGCCGCGAGTTCGTCGAGATCGTCCAGCCGGGCGCACCACGGCAGTTGACGGACGGCCAGGACGTGGTGGTCGCCTACGCCCCGGACGCGCCCCGGGACCTCCAGTACTCCGTGATCGACGTGAACCGCAAGCTGCCGATGGCCCTGCTCGCCGGCATCTTCGCCCTTTCGGTCGTCCTCGTCGGGCGGATGCGCGGGCTGTTCGCGCTCATCGCACTCGTCGTCAGCTTCGGCGTGCTGACCCTCTTCATCCTCCCGGCGATCCTGCAGGGGTCGAATCCGCTGGTCGTGGCCGTGGTCGGGGCCAGCGCGATCATGCTGATCGCGCTCTACATGTGCCACGGGCTGACGGCCCGCACTTCCGTCGCGGTCCTCGGCACCATCATCTCGCTGCTGCTGATCGGCCTGTTGGGCTCGCTGTTCATCGACTGGGCGTTCCTCAGCGGCAACACGGACGACAACACCGGGCTGATCCACGGGCTCTACCCGAACATCGACATGAGCGGTTTGCTGCTTGCGGGTGTCATCATCGGATCGCTCGGCGTACTCGACGACGTGACCGTCACTCAGACCTCGGCGGTCTGGGAACTCCACCAGGCCGACCCGGCGATGGGCCCGCGCGGGCTCTACCGGGCGGGTATCCGCATCGGGCGGGACCACATCGCCTCGGTCGTCAACACGCTGGTACTGGCTTACGCGGGCGCGGCGTTGCCCCTGCTCCTGCTGTTCTCGATCGCGAACAGCAGCATGGGGTCGGTGGCCAACAGCGAGCTGGTCGCGGAAGAGATCGTACGAACCCTCGTGGGCTCGATCGGACTGGTCGCCTCGGTACCCGTGACGACGGCCCTGGCCGCGCTGGTGGTGTCCGCGGACCGCGCGGAATCCCCGGCGGCCACAGCGGCCTCGGGGCCGCTCCGCGGCGGCCGGGGCCGGCGACGCAAGCGCTGAAAGGCGGACCGGCGGGCGCGAGGGGTCAGTTCGCGCAGGCGGCCGGTCGCGAGGAACGGCAAGGTGGAGCGCTCAGCGCGTCGGCACGCTGAGCCGTGGTGCGTAGCTGCGGTGGTGCAGGTGGTGCCGTCATGCAGGTATTGCCGTCATGCAGGTGGTGCCGTCATGCAGGTTGATCCGGATGGTGCGTTGACGATTGCCGGCACACCCTGGTCAGCAGGCGTCCGGCCGGGCTCGCGTCAGCCCGCGTTCTGCTCGTTCTGCTGCGACTCCGCGAGGATCTTGTCGAGCGCCTCGTCGAGGTTCTCCTCGAAGTCCCCGAGGTTGCGCTCCTGGCCGAGCGGAACGATCCGGTCGGTACGGTCGAGGAACGCCACCAGCGGCGCCGCGCTCGCACGGAAGAGAGCCCGGTCTGCACCTACTTGCAGCCGGATGTGGACATCGGACAGTTCCTCCGGATCGGTCGGGGCGATGTGGACATCACCGTCACCGCACGGCTTGTTGATGCCATCGAGAAGGAGCTCCCGGCCGAACGCCCAGGTCACGGGCGCATCTCCGGGAAGGTGGAAGGTCAGACGGACTGCGTAGGGGTCACGAGCGTCGTACCGGAGTTCCACCGGGATCCGGAACGAGAGCTCCTCGGAAACGAGGAAACTCATCATGACCTCTGCCTGTACCGACTCGCGCATTGCCTACCCCGCTGTAGTGGAAGTGGCCAGGAATGATCCCCCAAGGCCCTCTTGACAAGAGTGGTGGAAGCGCTAGCAGATCACAAGGAGTGAGTTTTCAGATACTGATAGAGAACGAGAGGGTGCTCAACAGCGCGCCTACTTCACTCCGTAGCCGATCGACCGCATACAGCAATCGATGTTCTTGGTGCAGAGGAAGAGAAATCGCCATCGTTGCGGCGGTGTCGCCGGCCGTGATGGGGATGGCAGCGCACACCGTGCCCAGGGCGTATTCCTGCCGCTCGGTCACCGGCTGCATCCGCTCCATGGAGCCGATCCGCTGCTCCAGAGCCCGGAGATCCCGCACGGTGTAGGGGGTGATGGCCTCGACCGGGTGACGGTCGTAGTAGTCCTTGCGCGCCTTCTCGTCGAGCTGGCCGAGCAGGCACTGCCCGATGGCGTGCGCGTGGCCGGTCTCGCGGAAATCGGCCCACTCTTCGCAGGCCGGGTTCGCCGGGGTGTCCGAGACGCCCACGACCTCGATTTCACCCTCGCGGTAGACGGCGAAGTAGACGGGGGCCCCGACCGCGTCGCGGAAGTGCGCGAGGGAGTCGAGGATCATGCTGCGACGTTTCTGCTGAAGCCCGCCACCGGCCAGGCGGCCCGCGGCGTCCCCCAGGACGAAGACTCCGCTCTCCCGTCGCAGATAGCCCTCGTGCGTCAGGGTGCGCAGCAGGTGGTACGCGGTGGGAAGCGGGAGCCCGGCCTCGCGCGCCAGTTGTTTCGCCGGGGCTCCCTCACTATGGGAACCCACTGCTTCGAGCAGCCTCAGCGCCCGCTGCACCGAACCGATCAGAGTCGGCACACCGGCATTGTGAACCGAAGACAAAGCTCACCCCCAGGCGTGGCGGCGAGCCTTGGGGGGGCCCGCCCTGCGGGGGCCGCCCCCGCGTGTGCCGTGACTCCTGGGGGTCGTGCTCGGTGGCTGTCATAAAGAACCGCAGGTCAGAGCGGTAGTACCAGCGTTCGGTGCCCAGGGAACGGCACAGATTGCCACTCTATCCGCCGATTCCCGGGCTGTGAGCGGTTTAGCGCTTCACGTTCCCTCAGCTGGGTTAATCCCGCTGTGACCCGGGTTGCGCCAGTTCTACCACTCCCCGGCGGAGGACTTCGACTCGGTGCCCTTGAACTTCCTGACGACGAAGATCAGGCCTCCGACGAGGGCCACGAGGAGCAGCGCCTTGAAGAGGAAGCCGATCAGCGCACCGATGATGCTGGTGATCACACCACCGAAGACAAACAGCACCAGCAGTGGAACGGCGACCCACTTGACCCACCAGGGCATGCCTTCGAATATCCCTCGGATGCCTTCCATGTCCTCGACCTCTTCTTCCTAGTCCATCCAGTCCGTGACTTCCTGCTCTCGATGCTAGGAGGCCACGGCCCCCGGCGGGGGCCCGCGAGCCCCCGTACTCCCCTGATCCGACCCCTAGGGGGACGGGGCCCCGAACCCTCAGTCCCGGGGGTCCGTTCACCCTTCCGGCGGAGAGAAGACGACCATGACCTTCAGGTTCTCGGTGATGTGGTGGAACTTGTGCGGCACCCCGGCCGGCACGTAGACCACGCTCCCGTTGGCGACCATCGTCGTCTCCTCACCGACGGTGATCGAGGCCCGGCCGCTCACGACGAAGTACACCTCGTCCTGGCCGTGCGGCTGTTGGGGATCGCTCTGTCCGGCGTCCAGTGCGTACAGCCCGACCGACATGTTCCGTTCGCGCAGGAACTGCAGGTAGGCACCCTTGTTCGCGGCCCGCTCGGCCTCGAGCTCGTCCAGCCGGAAGGCCTTCATCTTCTTTGTACCCCTTGTGCTCTCTCGTCCGGCAAGCATCCGCAGATCAGCTGATGTTCCACCGGGACCATCTCTGCAACGATCAGACACATGACGAATTTCGTAGTCAAGACCCTCGCCAACGCGGCAGCCCTGGCCGTCGCCATCTGGCTCGTCCCGGGCATCACGCTGGACGAAGGAAGCAGCACGGGCCGCCAGGCGCTCTCCCTGATCCTGGTCGCGCTGATCTTCGGCCTGGTGAACTTCGCCGTCAAGCCGGTGGTGAAGCTGCTCTCGCTGCCCCTCTTCGTCCTCACGCTCGGCCTCTTCACCATCGTCGTGAACGCAGCGATGCTGCTGCTGACCTCGTGGCTGGCGAAGCAGTTCGACCTCAGCTTCCACGTCGAGGACTTCTTCTGGTCGGCGATCGTGGGCGCCCTGATCGTCTCCATCGTCTCCTGGGCCGCGAACATGGTCCTGCCCGACAAGAACTGAAGCCGGGCGCCATGTACCGCGTGTGCTTCGTCTGCACCGGCAACATCTGCCGCTCGCCCATGGCCGAGTCGGTCTTCCGCTCCCACGTGGCCGACGCCGGGCTCTCGAACCTGGTCGAGGTCGACAGCGCCGGTACCGGCGGCTGGCACGAGGGGGACGGGGCCGACCCGCGCACCGTAGCCGTCCTGGAGGACGCCGGGTACGAGCCGGGCCACCGGGCCCGGCAGTTCCGGGCCTCCTGGTTCGCGGGCCTCGACCTCGTCATCGCGCTCGACGCCGGGCACCTGCGTGACCTGAGGGCGCTCGCCCCCACCCCCGAGGACGCCGCCAAGGTCAGGCTGCTGCGGTCCTACGACCCGGCGGCCTCCGCCGCCCAGACCGACGTACCGGACCCCTACTACGGCACCCTCGACGGATTCGAGGAGTGCCTGCAGCTGGTCGAGGCGGCGAGCCCCGGCCTGCTGGCCGCCGTAAGCGAAGCCGTGAAGGAGAAGGAGCACACCCCATGAGCGCCCCCGACCCCGTGCCGCCGAGGGCGGAGCGGCTCGGCGACGGCACCGTCGCCGTCCGTGCCGGTCTGCCGGAGCCCGTCAAGAACGAGCCTCCGCTGCCCGGCCCCGTCTTCGCCGCCCACTTCCACCTTCCCGGCGACGTCGAGGGCCCCTACGCCTACGGCCGCGACACCAACCCCACCTGGACCCTGCTGGAGCGGGCCATCGGGGAGCTGGAGGCCCCCGGTCTGGACGGAGCCGACACGGTCGTCTTCGCCTCCGGCATGGCCGCGGTGTCCGCCGTCCTGCTCTCCCAGGCACGCGCCGGCGAGACCGTCGTCCTGCCTGACGACGGCTACCAGGTCCTGCCCCTCGTACGGGAACAGCTGGAGGCGTACGGGGTCCACGTGCGCACCGCCCCCACCGGCGAGGACGCCCAGCTCTCGGTGCTCGACGGGGCCCGGCTGCTGTGGCTGGAAACCCCGTCCAACCCGGGGCTCGACGTCTGCGACGTACGACGCCTCGTGGACGCGGCGCACGCCGGCGGAACCCTCGTCGCCGTCGACAACACCCTCGCGACCCCGCTCGGCCAGCGCCCCCTCGAACTGGGTGCCGACTTCTCGGTGGCCAGCGGCACCAAGGGGCTGACCGGCCACGGCGACCTGCTGCTCGGTTACGTCGTCTGCCGCAACGCCGAGCTCGCCGCGGGCATCCGCCGCTGGCGCAAGGTGGTCGGCGCGATCCCCGGCCCCATGGAGGCCTGGCTCGCCCACCGTTCCCTGTCCACCATCCAGCTCCGCGCGCAGCGCCAGTGGGCCAACGCGCTCGCGGTGGCCGAGGCCCTCTCCGACCGTGGTGACGTCACCGGGCTGCGCTACCCGGGCCTGCCGTCGGACCCGTCCCACAAGACGGCCGCGCGCCAGATGCGGGGCTTCGGCTCCGTGGTCTCCTTCACCCTGGCCGACCGCGCACACGCGGAACGGTTCATGGCCGCCCTGCGGCTCGTCGAGGACGCCACCAGTTTCGGAGGCGTGCGGTCCACCGCGGAGCGCCGCCGGCGGTGGGGCGGAGACGCCGTTCCGGAGGGCTTCATCCGCTTCTCCGCAGGGGCCGAGGACACCGAAGACCTGGTCGCGGACGTGCTGCGGGCACTCGACCTGGCGGCCGCGAAGAGCTGACCGGCCGGCCGAAGGCGGTCCGAGCACGCCGTCCGGCAGCTCGGACCGCCCGGATCTCCGCCCGGCGGGTTTCACCCGGACGCGTTTCAGAAGCGGAAGTCTGGGCCACTCTTCTCCCATGACCGAACGTCCAGTGGTCAAACGCACCGCCCGCGCGATCCTGCTCGACGGTGACGACCTGATCCTCATCAAGCGGACCAAACCCGGCGTCGACCCGTACTGGCTCACTCCCGGCGGGGGCGTGGAGTCCTCGGACCTGACCGTCGTCGACGCCCTCCACCGAGAGCTCCACGAGGAACTCGGCGCGAAGATCACCGATGTCGTGCCCTGCTTCGTCGACACCGTCGAGCACATCGCCGACGGGGGAGTGACCGGCGTCAAGGTGCAGCACTTCTTCGTCTGCCACCTCGAATCCATGGACCCCAGCCAGCGTCACGGCCCCGAGATCGACGAGCCGGAGGGCGAGTACGAGATCGTCCGCGTGCCCTTCAGCCGCGTCGGCATCGCCGCGGTGCACCTCGTCCCGCTGTCCCTGCGCCACTACCTCGACGGCAACATCGAGGGCGTGCGCGCGATGCACGCCCCCGACCTGGGCTGACCCACCTCACGCGGGCGCCGCCGCCGGAATCAGCCGGCGACGCCCGCCAGTTCCTCCACCTCGTCGTGCCGGATCCGCTCACCGGGGATCCCGATCCTCTTCAGCGCGTCCACCCCACTGCGGATCATCGCGGCCGGCCCCGAGACGAACGCGTCGTACGAGCTCCAGGGCCCGTGGGTACCGACGGCCTGCGGCAGTTGTCCGGCGAGCCCCTCGTCACACACCACCGGGCGCACCGACAGCCAGGGGTGCGAGCGTTGCAGCCCCAGCAGCGTGTCCTTGTCGTACAGGTCGTCGTCGCTGCGCGCACCGAAGAACACCTCCACCGGACGCCGCTCTCCGTGCTCGGCCACGTCCTCGATCAGCGCCTTGATCGGAGCGATCCCCGTGCCGCCGCCCAGGCACAGCATTCCGTTGTCGGTGCTGTGGTCGACCACCATCGATCCCGTCGGGGGCCCGAGCCGCAGCACGTCCCCGGGCCGGGCGTGCCGGACGAGTGCGTTGGAGACCCATCCCGCCGGTACGGCCTTGACGTGGAAGGACAGCAGTCCGTCCGCACGTGGCGCCGAGGCGAAGGAATAGTGCCGCCAGATCCGCGGCCACCACGGGGTCTCCAGGCTCGTGTACTGGCCCGCGAGGAAGGGGTAGGGCTGGTCGGGGCGGACGGTGATCACCGCGATGTCGGAGGTGCGCAGATCGTGGGAGACCACCTCCGCGTGCCACCACGGCGGCGCCTTGGGCTCGTCCTCGGCCGCCGCGTCGATCATGATCTGGGAGATCGCGGTGTACGCCCGGACCCAGGCGGCCTCGGTCTCCGGCCCCCAGGTGGACTCCGCGTACTTGGCCAGCGCCCCGATCAGGGCCTCTCCGACCAGCGGATAGTGCTCGGGCCTGGTTCCGTACTTGCGGTGCCCCGTGCCCAGCCGGCGCAGGTAGGCCGTGAGCACTTCGGGGTTGTCGATGTGCTCGGCGGCCGTCAGCAGCGCCTTCAACAGCCGGTCGCGCTGTACGTCCATCGCGGCGGGGAACAGCCCCCGGAGATCCGGGTGTCCCGTGAACACGACGGCGTAGAAGTAGGAGGTCACCTTGTCGGCGACGGGTGCGATCTCCGCGAGGGTCCGGCGGATGAGAACGGCATCGGGGGAGGGCTCGGGCGCACCGTCCCCGGACGGTATCCGGGACGGCCCCCGTCTTGCCGATCTGGTGGGCGGAGCGTCCATGCGGTGCCTCGCTTCGAGCATCTCGGTAGGTCTGCACACGCCACGGCCTTCGAATCCGTGGTTCCGGGTTTCACAGCGTGCCAGTCCGCCCCAGAGCCTGCGGGGAAATGCGGGAAATCCGCGTTTCGAACCCACTTTCCCCTTAAGATGCCTCAACTCCCGTGCGTGCCACCCCTGTCAGCTGGTATGCCTCGCGCAGGTCCCGACCCTCGTAGACGTGCGTCGCCCGCTCCACCAGGTAGGGCCGGGCATTCACCGCGACCGAAAGCGGCACCGCCGCGAAGAGCGCCACGTCGGTGCTGGAGTCCCCGTACGCAACACAGTCGGCCCGGGTCACGCCGAACCGCGCGCACAGCTGGTCGGCGACCGTGACCTTCCCCTCGGGCGTCAGGATCCCGGCCAGGTCCACCGGCCGAGTGAAGGGCACTTCCGGGAAGACCGAACCGTGCGCGGCGTGCGCGCCCCACTCCAGCAAGAGCTCCACGAAGAACGACGGTGACAGCGAGATCACCGCGCAGTAGTCCCCGCGCTCCCGGATCTCCTGCCAGACCTCCCGGATCCCCGACAGCCACGGAGCCCCGTCGAACGCCGCCCGGACGTGGGCCGGAGTCAGGTGCGTCCAGAGCTTCTGCGCCGCCAGTGCGAACTGGTGCGGCTGGAGCTCCCGCGCGGCGAAGGACCGCTCCAGCTCGGCGATCTCGCGGGACAGCCCGAGCTGTCGGGAGATCTCGACCGGCGAGGCCGTGCCGTACATCAGGGTCCCGTCGAGGTCGAACAGGTGCAGGAGGGTCATAGCCGTTGAGGCTAGTACGTTCGTTTCACGTGAAACAGTGGGTCGCGCTCACAGAAGCCGGACGGGCGGGAGACGCGCGGCAGGCGGATGTTTCACGTGAAACATCCGCCCCAAATCCCCTGGACCGGCCCCGGTTCCATGAACCACTCTGAGGCCGTGACACCACCCCATCTCACCGCCCTCCCCATCCGCGCACTGACCGTGGACGACCTCCGCCACTGCGCCGATCTCTCCGAAGACCGCGGCTGGCCCCGCGAGGACCACAAGTGGGGGCTGCTGCTCGCCGCCGGACACGGCTACGGCATCGACGCCCCCGACGGCCTCGGACTCGCCACGGTCTGCGTGGTCACCCGCTACGGGCCTCCGCTGGCCGATCCCGAACTCGCAGCCATCGGCATGGTCCTGGTCGCCGAGCGCTACGCCCGCCAGGGTCTGGGCCGGCGCCTGATGACGTACATCTGCGACGACCTCCTCAAGGGCGTTCCGATCACCCTGCACGCCACCCCGTACGGCCGCCCCCTCTACGAGGAGCTCGGCTTCGACACCACCGGCCGTGCCGAGATGCTCCGGGGCTCCTTCAGCCCGGATGCCGCCGCTCCCGCGCAGGACGGCGTCCGCGTCCGGCCCGCCGGTGGCGAGGACATCCCTCGGATCCTGCTGCTGGACGCCGAGGTCTTCGGCGTCGACCGGACCCATCTGATCACCCGGCTGCCGGCCTTCACGGACCGGCTGCTCGTTGCCGAGGACCCGTCCGGCGAGCTGATCGGCTACGGAGCCATCTGGCCGAACATGGAGACCCATGTCATCGGACCGCTGGTGGCCCGCGACACCGACACGGCCCGCGCCCTGGTCACCGCCCTCGCGGCGGCCTCCGACCGGCCCCTGCGCACCGATGTCGACGTACGCCACGAAGAGCTGCTCGGCTGGCTCAAGGACCGCGGTCTCGGCTCCGTGGCCTTCAATGCCGTGATGACCCGGGACATCCCCGCCCTGCCCGGTGACTGGAGCCGCCGCTGGGCTCCGCTCACCGTGGCGGCCGGCTGAGCCAGGAGGCTCGCACCATGACCGACACCAGCTCCGACCTGCTCATCCGGCCGGCCACCGAGGAGGACCTGTCCGCGATCGTCGCGATGCTCGCGGACGACCCGCTCGGCGCCACCCGGGAGTCCCCCGACGACCTCACCCCGTACAGGGCGGCGCTCAAGCGGCTGACGGACGACCCCCACCAGCACGTGGTCGTCGCCGTCCGCGGGGGCCGCGTCGTCGGCACCCTCCAGCTGACGATCGTCCCCGGACTCTCCCGCAAGGGGAGCACCCGTTCGATCATCGAGGGCGTACGCGTCCACGCCGACGAACGCGGCAGCGGACTGGGGACCCGGTTCATCGAATGGGCGATCGAGCGGTCCCGTGCGGAGAACTGCTCGCTCGTCCAGCTCACCTCGGACGTGACCCGCACCGACGCCCACCGCTTCTACGAGCGGCTCGGCTTCACCGCTTCCCACGTCGGGTTCAAGCTCCAGCTCTGAGCCCCCGTGTGGGCCGGGTCGCTGTCGGCGGCCCGGCCTACGATCGGGAGGATGAGCAGCCTCCCCCTCGTCACCGCCGCGGAGCGCCGCCGCCGCCTCGGCCGCCGCCACCGCCTCGCACCGTCGGCCCGCGCCGCGAACGTGCCCGAGGCCGCGGACGCCGTGATCGGCCTGCACGCCACCGATGCCTCGACGGTCTTCCTCTCGGCCCGGGCCCGGCTCGCCGAAGGCGGACCCGAGGTGATCGAACGGGCCCTGTACGAGGACGTGAGCCTCGTACGGCTACTCAGCATGCGCCGTACGCTCTTCGCCGTTTCCACCGCAGTCGCCCCGTACGTCGACTCCTCCACCGCGCGGGCCATCGCCGCGAAGGAGCGGCGCACCTTCCTCAAGCAGCTCGCCGAAGACGGTCAGGGCCTCGATGCCGACTGGCTCGCCGGGGCGGAGAGCGCCGCGCTCGACGCGCTGGACAGTCACGGGCCCTCCACCGGCAGCCAGCTCTCGGCGGCCGTACCCGTACTGCGCCAGAAGATCACCATCGAGCGGGGCAAGAAGTACGAGACGGAGATGGGCGTCGCCACCCGCGTCATCCGGCTGCTCGCCGCCGACGGCCGCATCCGCCGGGACCGGCCCCGGGGCTCGTGGACCTCCAGCCAGTACCGCTGGGTCCACACCGAGCCCTGGCCCGCCATACCCCCGGCCGAGGCCCGCGCCGAGCTGGCCCGCCGCTGGCTCCGGTCCTACGGTCCGGCCACCGAGGCCGACCTCAAGTGGTGGACGGGCTGGACCCTCACCGACGTACGCAAGGCCCTTGCCGCGGTCGGCCCCGACACGGTCCGGCTCGACGACGGCACCACCGCGCTCGTCAGCCCCGGCGACACCGGGCCCGAACCCGACCAGGAGCCCTGGGCCGCCCTGCTGCCCGCCCTCGATCCGAGCGCGATGGGCTGGGCGGACCGGGGCTTCCACCTCGACCCCGCCCACCGGCCGGCCCTCTTCGACTACGCCGGCAACATCGGCCCCACCGTGTGGTGGAACGGCCGGATCGTCGGCGGCTGGGCTCAGCGCGGCGACGGCGAGATCGTCCACCGGCTACTGGGCGACCCCGGCGGCGAAGCCGAGCGGGCCATCGCCGCCGAAGCCGCCCGACTCACCACTTGGGTGGGGGAGGCCCGCATCACCCCGCGCATGCGCACCCCGCTGGAGCGTGAACTCGTAGCGGGGTGAGGGCGGTCCGCTAGCCGATGCCCCGCCAGCCCTGCGGGTCGACCCCGCCGGGCACCGGGGACTGCGGGTCGTAGGGCTCGCGGGTGAACACGAAGGAGCCGAGGTCGAGGTGGCTCACCGATCCGTCCGGACGCCGTACGGCCCGCAACGACTCACCCGCGTAGTAGCCGTCCAGTCCGGTCCAGCTGCCGTCCGGCTCCGGCCGGAAACGCGCTGACCGGCCGCTGCCGCCCACCGGTCCCAGCTCCAGGGATCCGTCGTAGGTCAGCCGTACGGCCTGGGCCGACGTGCCCCAGTACCAGGGGCCGCACAGCTCCAGCGCGACGGGATCGGCCTCCCGCAGCGGCAGCCACGGCTCGGGGATCCGCGGCTCCGCCTCGGCGACGATGCCCACCAGTTGTGCCGCCAGCGTCGAAGCAGCCAGCCCCGAGGTGCAGTTGGCCAGCACCACCGCGGCCACGTCGTCCGCTTCGCTCAGCCACAGCCCGGCGACGAAGCCGGGCAGCGAGCCGCTGTGGCCCGCGAGCCGGCGCCCGCCGCTCAGCGTCAGCTGCATCCCGAGCCCGTATCCGAGATCGGCGAGGCCCGGCTCCGGGGGAGTGGCCGACGTCCGCATCTCCCGTACCGACTCGGCGCTCAGCACGCGCGCGTCGCCCCGTACGAGGAAGGCGGCGAACTTCGCCAGATCATCGGTGGTGGACCACAGCTGGCCGGCCGGGGCCATGAGCCCGAGGTCCTCCAGGGGCTCCGGCATCATCACGTCCGCCCACGGGTGCACCGCCCAGCCGCCGGCGTGCGGGGCCGCCGGCTGCGCCGACGTGCGCTCCAGCCCCAGCGGCTCCAGCACCTCGGCGCGGAGCACTTCCTCCCACGGCCTCGCACGGACGGCTTCCACGAGCGAACCGAGCAGGGTGTAGCCGGGGTTGGAGTAGTGGTGGCGCCGTCCGGGCTCGAAGCGGAAGGGTCGCTCTCCCAGGACGTCCGAGAGCTCCGGCCGCAGCGTGCCCGCCGTGCGCTCCCACCACTCGCCGGGCGTCTCCGCCGCCAGCCCGGCCGTATGGGACAGCAGTTGCCCCACCGTCACCTCGCCGACTCCGGTTCCCGGCAGGAACTTCTCGACCGGGTCGCCCAGTTCCAGCAGGCCCTCGTCCCGCAGCCGCATCACCAGCACGGCGGTGAACGTCTTGGTGATCGACCCGATCCGGTACTGCACGTTTCCGTCGGGACCGTGCCCCTCGACCATGGTCCGGGCCCCTTCCCAGACCACCGCTCCACCCCGCACCACGGTCGCCACCAGGGACGGAGCACGGCCTTCGCGCTGCGCGACCGCGATCCGGTGGCTCAGCGCACGCCGGGTCGCGGGCAGCAGGACAAGATCTTCAGATACGGCATCCATGGGGCGGATGCTACGTGTTGGCCATGTCCACGAACCGCGAATAATGGCCCTGGAAGGCCACGGTGATGGTGGCCGTCGGACCGTTACGGTGCTTCGCCACGATCAGGTCCGCCTCACCCGCTCGGGGGGACTCCTTCTCGTACGCGTCCTCGCGGTGCAGCAGGATCACCATGTCGGCGTCCTGCTCGATCGAGCCGGACTCACGCAGGTCGGAGACCATCGGCTTCTTGTCGGTGCGCTGCTCGGGACCACGGTTCAGCTGGGACAGCGCGATCACCGGGACCTCCAGCTCCTTCGCCAGGAGCTTGAGGTTTCGGGACATGTCCGAGACCTCCTGCTGGCGGCTCTCGGGCCGGCGCGAGCCGCCCGACTGCATCAGCTGGAGGTAGTCGATGACGACGAGCGACAGGTCGCTGCGCTGCTTGAGGCGGCGGCACTTGGCACGGATCTCCATCATCGACAGGTTCGGGGAGTCGTCGATGTAGAGCGGGGCGGCGGAGACGTCCGGCATCCGGCGGGCCAGCCGGGTCCAGTCGTCGTCCGTCATCGTGCCGGAGCGCATGTGGTGCAGGGCCACCCGGGCCTCCGCCGAGAGCAGGCGCATCGCGATCTCGTTGCGCCCCATTTCGAGGGAGAAGATGACGCTGGGCAGATTGGCCTTGATGGAACAGGCACGGGCGAAGTCCAGCGCGAGGGTGGACTTTCCCATGGCGGGGCGGGCCGCGATGACGATCATCTGGCCCGGGTGCAGACCGTTGGTCAGCGAGTCCAGGTCCGTGAAGCCGGTCGGGACGCCCGACATCTGGCCGCTGCGCGATCCGATCGCCTCGATCTCGTCGAGGGCGCCTTCCATGATGTCGCCGAGCGGCAGGTAGTCCTCGGAGGTCCGCTGCTCGGTGACGGCGTAGATCTCGGCCTGGGCGCTGTTGACGATCTCGTCGACGTCCCCGTCGGCGGCGTAACCCATCTGCGTGATCTTCGTACCGGCCGCGACCAGGCGGCGCAGGACCGCCCGCTCGTGGACGATCTCCGCGTAGTACTCGGCGTTCGCCGCCGTGGGGACCGACTGGACCAGGGTGTGCAGGTAGGGGGCCCCGCCGATTTTGCTGATCTCACCGCGCCGGGTCAGCTCGGCGCTGACGGTGATCGGGTCGGCCGGCTCTCCCTTGGCGTACAGGTCGAGGATGGCCTGGTAGATCGTCTCGTGCGACGGGCGGTAGAAGTCGTGCCCCTTCAGCACCTCGACCACGTCGGCGATCGCGTCCTTGGACAGCAGCATGCCGCCCAGGACGGACTGCTCGGCGTCGAGGTCCTGGGGCGGGACCCGCTCGAAGCCGCCGCCCCCGCCGTCCCAGGAGCCGCCCTCGCGGCCCCGATCGCTCTGTTCGTCCCCGCGGCCACGGCCTTCGCCGTTGCGGCGCGGACGGGCGGGCAGACGGTCACCTGGACCGCTGTCGGCCCAGGGGTCGTCCATGGGCTCGGACATGCTCACCGGGCCGCCTCCTCCCGTCCGCAACGCGGACCTTGCCGTGTCACTCTTTCTACGACACGGCTCTGACATTTGGGGCACCCGAATCGGCTCTCGGCGAGTCGGACAACGCACCACGGTAGGCCCGCGAGCGACGTCAGCCAATCTTGTTATCCACAGGCTGTGTGGATGAGGTGTGGATGACGGCGCCAATGCTGTGGGTAACTCCCCGGAAGCTGTGCACGGACCGGGGGACGGCGCTGTGGACAAAATCACCCGCCCCACCCCCTTACCCCACTTGACCTGGCATTTTTCCCCCCACCGGCTGTGGGGGAGAAAATTCTTCGCCACTGTCTCAAGATCGCCTCCAACGAGGTGGGACGAACGCTCGAATCGGCGTATCGGTAAGGAGCCTAGAGACCTTGTGTCTATTACCTGTGGAAGATTAGATTGAGCACATGAGACAGGCCCCCACTGCGCCGAAGGCTGCCCCGAGACGACACGACCGCGAGATCCTCGCGCTCGCCGTCCCCGCCTTCGGCGCCCTCGTCGCCGAACCCCTCTTCGTGATGGCCGACAGCGCCATCGTGGGCCACCTCGGCACACCGCAACTGGCCGGTCTCGGCATCGCAGCCGCACTGCTCACCACGGCCGTGAGCATCTTCGTCTTCCTCGCCTACGCCACCACCGCGGCCGTGGCCCGCCGCGTCGGCGCCGGCGACCTCCAGGCCGCCATCCGGCAGGGCATGGACGGCATCTGGCTCGCCCTGCTCCTCGGCGCGGCCGTCGTCGCCTTCGTGCTGCCCACGGCGCCCACCCTGATCTCCTTCTTCGGGGCCTCCGACACCGTCGCCCCGTACGCGATCACCTACCTGCGGATCTCGACCCTCGGCATCCCCGCGATGCTCGTGGTGCTCGCTGCCACCGGTGTCATCCGCGGCCTCCAGGACACCCGGACCCCGCTCTACGTCGCGATCGGCGGCTTCGCCCTCAACGGCGGCCTGAACGTCGCCCTCGTCTACGGGGCCGGCCTCGGCATCGCCGGCTCCGCCTGGGGCACGGTGATCGCCCAGTGCGCCATGGCCGCCGCCTACCTGGTCGTGGTCGTCCGGGGCGCCCGCAAGCACGGCGCATCCCTGAGGCCCGACGCCGAGGGCATCCGGGCCTGCGCGCAGGCCGGTGCGCCCCTGCTGGTCCGCACCCTGTCCCTACGGGCCGTCCTGCTGATCGCGACCGCCGTGGCCGCACGCCTCGGGGACGCCGACATCGCCGCCCACCAGATCCTGCTCTCCCTGTGGAGCCTGCTCGCCTTCGCGCTCGACGCGATCGCCATCGCCGGGCAGGCCATCATCGGCCGCTACCTCGGAGCGGGCGACACCGAGGGGGCCAAGGCCGCCTGCCGCCGCATGGTGCAGTGGGGCATCGTCTCCGGCATCGTCCTGGGCCTCCTCGTGATCGCCGCCCGCCCGGTGTTCATCCCGCTCTTCACGAGCGACCCCGCCGTCGAGGACGCCCTCCTGCCGGCCCTGCTCGTGGTGGCCGTCTCGCAGCCCGTCTCCGGCATCGTCTTCATCCTCGACGGCGTCCTGATGGGCGCGGGGGACGGCCGCTACCTGGCCTGGGCCATGCTGCTGACGCTGGCCGTCTTCACCCCGGCCGCCCTGCTCGTACCGGCCCTGGGCGGCGGGCTGACGGCCCTCTGGTGCGCCATGACCCTGATGATGCTGGTGCGGATGGTCACCCTCCAGCTGCGGGCCCGCTCGGGCCGCTGGCTGGTCGCGGGAGCCACACGCTAGACGTCAGCAGGCGGGGGGCAGCCCTGAGGCGATGTTTCACGTGAAACATGGGCTCGCCCGCCGCCTCTGTTTCACGTGAAACAACGAAGAAGGGCCGCACCCCAGAGGGGTGCGGCCCTTCATGCGCAGCCCTTAGGCGGCGACGACCTCGATGCCGACGGTCGCGGCCACGTCAGCGTGCAGACGCACGGAGACCTGGTACGAGCCGAGGGTCTTGATCGGGGAGCCCAGCTCCACGCGGCGCTTGTCGACCTTCGGGCCACCGGACGCCTCGATCGCCGTGGCGATGTCGGAGGGCGTGACGGAACCGAAGAGACGACCGGCGTCACCCGCGCGGGTGGCCAGACGGACCTTGACGTTCTCGAGCTTGGCCTTGAACTCGTTGGCCTGCTCGATCGTCGCGATCTCGTGGATCTTGCGGGCGCGGCGGATCTGCGCCACGTCCTTCTCGCCACCCTTGGTCCAGCGGATCGCGAAACCACGCGGGACCAGGTAGTTGCGGGCGTAGCCGTCCTTGACGTCGACGACGTCGCCGGCGGTGCCGAGGCCAGAGACCTCGTGGGTCAGGATGATCTTCATTATTCGGTCACCCTTTCCTTATCGCGCGGTGGACGTGTAGGGCAGCAGTGCCATCTCACGGCTGTTCTTCACAGCCGTGGCGACGTCACGCTGGTGCTGCGTGCAGTTGCCGGTGACGCGGCGGGCACGGATCTTGCCACGGTCGGAAATGAACTTCCGCAGCATGTTCGTGTCCTTGTAGTCCACGTACACGGTCTTGTCCTTGCAGAACGCGCAGACCTTCTTCTTAGGCTTGCGCACAGGCGGCTTCGCCATTGTGTCTCTCCTGTGAAATCAAGAAGTGGGGGTGCGAGCTGCCCTAGAAGGGCGGCTCGTCCGAGTAGCCACCGCCGGAGCCGCCGGAGCTTCCGCCCCAACCGCCACCGCCGCCGCCCTGCTGCTGGCCGCCGGCCGGCGCACTGGACGCCCAGGGGTCGTCGGAGGGACCTCCGCCGCCCTGGGGAGCAGCGCCGCCACTGGGGGCTCCGCCCCAGTTGCCACCGCCGCCGCCCTGCTGCTGACCGCCGCCACCGCCGCCGTATCCACCCTGGCCACCGCGACCAGTGGTCTTGGTGACCTTGGACGTGGCGTTCTTCAAGCTGGGGCCGACTTCCTCGACGTCCAGCTCGTAGACCGTGCGCTTGACACCCTCACGGTCCTCGTACGACCGCTGCTTCAGCCGGCCCTGCACGATGACGCGCATGCCCCGCTGAAGGGACTCGGCGACGTTCTCAGCCGCCTGGCGCCAGACCGAGCAGGTCAGGAACAGGCTTTCGCCGTCCTTCCACTCATTGGTCTGCTTGTCGAAGGTGCGGGGAGTGGACGCGACACGGAACTTCGCGACCGCCGCACCCGAGGGGGTGAAGCGCAGCTCGGGGTCGTCGACGAGATTGCCGACGACCGTGATGACGGTCTCGCCTGCCATGGATGAACCTCTCGGCGGGGATTGCTGCTGGGCTGCTGTGCTACTCGGTCCCGATTACCGCTGAACCGAAGTTCAGTGGGTCTCGGGGCGAAGGACCTTGGTCCGGAGAACCGACTCGTTCAGGTTCAGCTGTCGGTCAAGCTCCTTGACGACCGCAGGCTCGGCCTGAAGGTCGATGACCGAGTAGATGCCCTCGGGCTTCTTCTTGATCTCGTAAGCGAGACGACGACGGCCCCAGGTGTCGACCTTCTCGACCTTTCCGTTGCCCTCACGGACGACAGAAAGGAAGTTCTCGATCAGCGGGGAGACAGCGCGCTCCTCGAGATCGGGGTCGAGGATGACCATCACTTCGTAGTGACGCATGTGGAACCCACCTCCTTTGGACTCAGCGGCCACGGTCGTTCCGTGGCAGGAGGGTCGTGATGCGTGCGCACGGCATCTGCAGAGCAGACACCGCGCAGCTGTACAGACTACCTCCTCCACTCCTTCCGGTTGAAATCCGGCGCCAGGAGGCCACAATCTGTATGCATCGGGTGTGCTCGGTGCTATGCCTTCGGCGTCTGCCGGAGGAAGCCCGCAGCACCGCTCTGCTGCAGCCAGGAGGTGCCTTCCGATGGCACAGGCAATGCGACGCCAGTCCTCCATCTCGCTCTTCGCGACCGACGGGAAGCCTCATCCGCTCCAGGACACCCTGGTGGCCGTCACTCTGGTCCTCGGCGCCGTGGCGTTCGTCACGGGCTTCTTCCACCATCTGCACCTGCTCAGCTCGTGGACCGGGCTGATCGGGATCGTCACCGGGCTCTACGGGCAGTTCATCTCCGCCACGACACGCGAGCGCACAGCACTGATCATCGGCCTCGGAGCCTCTGCCATCGGCTTCTTCCTCGGCATGGCGCACGGCGGTCTCTTCGGCGGCTGGCTGGGCTGACCGGGTGCCTCCGCGACGGGGCGCCGGCCTCCCACCGGCCCAGGCCCGGCCTGTCCCCCAGATGGGTGGTGCCCCCGTCGCAGTAGGCTTCGCGCCATAGCCAGCGAAGCCGCCGAGGAGACGCCCCGCATGAGCCTGTCCCTGAGGACCATCAGCCGAGAGCAGCACCTGGGCTACCTCCAGAGCCTGCCCTCGGCTAGCCACTGCCAGGTCCCGGCGTGGGCCGACGTGAAGAACGAGTGGCGTTCCGAGAACCTCGGATGGTTTGACCAGTCCGGCGAACTCGTCGGCGCCGCACTCGTGTTGTACCGACAGCTGCCCAAGGTGAAGCGGTACCTCGCGTACCTCCCCGAGGGCCCGGTCATCAACTGGTACGCCCCCAACCTCGAAGAGTGGCTCCAGCCGATGCTGGCGCACCTCAAGCAGCAGGGCGCCTTCACCGTGAAGATGGGCCCGCCCGTCGTCATCCGCCGCTGGAACTCGACCGCCATCAAGGCCGGGATCCAGGACCCGGAGGTCAAGCGCCTGCGCGACGTGGAGGCATCCGTCATCGAGCCCCGCGCCTTCGAGGTCTCCGACAAGCTGCGCCGGATGGGTTGGCAGCAGGCCGAGGACGGCGGGGCCGGCTTCGGCGACGTCCAGCCCCGGTACGTCTTCCAGGTACCGCTGGCCAACCGCTCGCTGGACGACGTCCTCAAGGGCTTCAACCAGCTGTGGCGCCGCAACATCAAGAAGGCCGAGAAGGCCGGCGTCGAGGTCGTCCAGGGCGGCTACGAGGACCTGCCGACCTGGCAGAAGCTGTACGAAGTCACGGCCGAGCGCGACAAGTTCCGCCCGCGCCCGCTCAGCTACTTCCAGCGCCAGTGGACGGCCCTCAACTCCGAGGACCCCAACCGGATGCGGCTGTACATCGCCACGCACGAGGGGGAGCCGCTGGCCGCCGCCACGATGCTCACCGTCGGCCAGCACGTCTGGTACTCGTACGGCGCCTCCGCCAACCACAAGCGCGAGGTCCGTCCCTCGAACGCGATGCAGTGGCGCATGCTGCGCGACTCCTACGCGCTTGGCGCAAGCGTCTACGACCTGCGCGGCATCAGTGACACCCTGGACGAGAACGACCACCTGTTCGGGCTGATCCAGTTCAAGGTCGGCACGGGCGGCGAGGCCGTCGAGTACGTCGGCGAGTGGGACTTCCCGCTCAACAAGCTGCTGCACAAGGCGCTCGACATCTACATGTCGCGTCGCTGACCCCGCCCCATCCACACACACCGCACCGCTGCACCACGCAGCTTTTCGAGAGAGGCTCCGGACGGGCATGGCGCTCACGCTCTACGTCGACACCGCGCGCTGGCGTGCGCACCAGAAGCAGATCCAGGACCAGTTCCCGGGGATGATCCCCGTCTGCAAGGGCAACGGCTACGGATTCGGTCACGAGCGGCTCTGCGAGGAGGCGACCCGGATGGGTGCCGACGTCCTCGCCGTCGGCACGACCTACGAGGCCGCCAGCATCAAGGACTGGTTCGGCGGTGACCTGCTCGTCCTCACCCCGTTCCGACGCGGTGAGGAGCCGGTGCCGCTGCCGGACCGGGTCATCCGCTCGGTGTCCTCGCTGGACGGGGTGCGCGGCCTGGTCGGCGCCCGTGTGGTCATCGAGTGCATGAGCTCGATGCGCCGGCACGGGATCTCCGAGCAGGAACTCGGCCAGCTGCACTCGGCGATCGAGGACGTCCGGCTGGAGGGCTTCGCCCTGCACCTTCCGCTGGACCGCCCGGACGGCTCGGACGCCGTCGAGGAGGTCATCGGCTGGATGGACCGGCTGCGCGCGGCCCGGCTGCCGCTGCACACCATGTTCGTCAGCCACTTGAAGGCCTCGGAGCTGGCGCGGCTGCAGCAGCAGTTCCCGCAGACGCGCTTCCGGGCCCGCATCGGCACCCGGCTGTGGCTGGGCGACCACGAGGCG
Source organism: Streptomyces sp. NPDC058289 (assembly GCF_042880975.1). Classification (NCBI taxonomy): domain Bacteria; kingdom Bacillati; phylum Actinomycetota; class Actinomycetes; order Kitasatosporales; family Streptomycetaceae; genus Streptomyces; species Streptomyces sp. NPDC058289. Next base: position 52,995 of record NZ_JBHVYI010000014.1, on the reverse strand, counting down.
ACCGAGTACCGCGGCGCGGTGCTCGACGTCACCCACGTCGCCAAGGGCGACCGGTTCGGCTACCGGCAGCAGAAGGCCGCCTCCGACGGCTGGCTGGTCGTCGTCGCCGGCGGCACGTCCCACGGAGTCGGCCTGGAGGCCCCCAAGGCCCTGCACGGGGTGATGCCGCGTGCCAAGGGCGTCGCCCGCGCCGGACTCGCCACCGTCAACCGGAACCTGTCGCCGTTCGTGTGGGCGGGCAAGCAGCGCTGGTTCGCCGAGCCGCCGCACATGCAGGTGTCGATCCTGTTCGTGCCGTCGGACTCTCCCGAGCCGAAGGTCGGCGACGAGCTGGTGGCGCACCTGCGCCACACCACCACGCAGTTCGACCGGGTGCTCGACGCCTGAGTCACTCCCCGGGGCGCGCGCCCCATTCCACTCGCTGACCCTCCGAAGGCGCCGCATCCTGCGGCGCCTTCGGCGTCCGCGGGAGCGTGAAGACGTCCTCGGCACCGTCCAGGACACCCCCGGAGGGGTCGTCCGAGCCGTCGCGCCGCACCACGTCCCGCTCGGGCATCAGGATGTCGCGTACGACCACCGCGCACAGGTAGAGCGTGCACAGCAGGTGGGCCGTGATCGCCAGCTGGTAACCCTCCAGCGGCAGGCCCTGGTGCTTGTCCCCGCTGGTCGTGTAGGCGAGGTAGAACCAGATCCCCAGGAAGTAGACGACCTCGCCGGCCTGCCAGATCAGGAAGTCCCGCCAGCGCGGCCGGGCCAGCGCGGCGAGCGGGATGAGCCAGAGCACGTACTGGGGCGAGTAGACCTTGTTGACGAGGATGAAGGCGGCCACCAGCAGGAAGGCCAGCTGGGCGAAGCGGGGGCGGCGGGGCGCCGTGAGCGTGAGCAGGCCGATGCCCGCGCACAGCAACAGCGTCAGGCCCGTCGCATAGGTGTTGGCGCCTTCGAGGGGGTTCCCGGAACGCTGGGAGATCAGCAGCCACACGGATCCGAAGTCGATGGGCCGTTCCTGGCTGAAGGTGTAGAACTTCTGCCAGCCCTCCCAGGCGAAGAACATCACGGGCAGGTTCACCACGAGCCAGGCGACCAGGGCGCCGCCGACCGCCTCACCGAACGCACGCCACTTCCCGGCCCGCCAGCAGAGCACGAACACGGCCCCGAGCAGCAGGACGGGATAGAGCTTGGCCGCGGTGGCCAGGCCGATCAGGACACCGAAGGACACCGCACGGCCCCGCGACCACATGAGCATCGCGGCGGCGGTCAGGGCGATGGCCAGCAGGTCCCAGTTGATCGTCGCGGTGAGTGCGAAGGCGGGTGCGAGGGCGAAGAGCAGCGCGTCCCAGGGCCGCCGGCGGTGGGTACGGGCCACGCACACCGCGATGACCGCGGCGCAGACCATCAGCATGCCCGCGTTGACCATCCAGTACATCTGCTCCCGGTGCTGCATGGAGCCGCTGCCGGGGGTCATCCAGGAGGCGATCTCCATGAAGAGCCCGGTGAGCACCGGGTACTCCAGGAACTGCATGTCGCCCGGGATCCGGTCGAAGTACGGGGTGAGGCCGTCGGCGAAGCCGCGGACCACGTAGAGGTGCGGGATGTCCGAGTAGCAGGCGTGGGTGTACTGGGAGCCGGCCCCGCGGAACCACGCCCAGTCGTAGCAGGGCAGCTTCTGCACCATGCCGAGCGCGAACATTCCCAGGGCGACGAGCACCACGACCCGCACCGGGGTCAGCCAGTGGCCGCCCAGCCGGGCGTAGCGGCCCAGCGGGCCGCCGATGAGCTCGCTCCCCGCGGCGGCCACCTCGTCCTGCTGAGTGGGCAGTACGGGGCTGTCCTCGTGCACCTTCGTCATGCGCACATCCTGCCGTACGGCGCCGCACATGGGAGAGGGCCGCCGCACTCGGTGCGACGGCCCTCTCCTGCCGTGTCGTGGGCGCCCGGTCAGCCGCCCGTGGAGCCCCCTATCGGGAAGCCTCCGGTGCCGCCGTTCGTCGCACCGCCCGGCCGGCCGCCGCCCGACTTGCTGGGCGAGGGCGAGGGTGACCGCGACGAGCTGGGGCTGGGGTCCGGCTCGCAGATGGCCCACGGCTTGCAGGTCGGCTTGCCGCCGCTGCGCGAGGGGCTCGGGCTGGGAGACGGGGACGGGGACGGCGAGTTCGACGGGGACGGCGAGGGGGAGGGGGACATGGAGGGGGAGGGCGAGGGAGCGCCGGAGGCGTCCGCGACGACACCGAGCTCGTCGGGCTCCGGGAAGTCCGACTCCGGGACGCCGTTCAGCGCCTCCTTCATGTACTTGGTCCAGATCTCGGCCGGGATGTCACCACCGTGGAGGGAGGGGATGCCCGCCACGCCCCTCATGGAGATCAGTTCCTTCTTGTTCGCACTGGGGTCCGAGCGGAACAGCGCTACGGAGGTGGACAGCTCGGGGGTGTAGCCGACGAACCAGGCCGACATGTTCTTGTCGGTGGTACCGGTCTTGCCCGCGGCGGGCCGGCCGAGCTTCTTGGCCTTCGTGCCGGTGCCGTTCTCGACGACGTTCTGCAGGACCTTGGTGATGTTGTCCGCTACGGAGTTGTCCATGGCCCGCTCCGCCTTGGGCGCCTCGAAACCGGGGACGTCATTGCCGTTCTTCTTGACGCTGCGCACCGAGTACGGGTCGTGGTGGGTGCCGGAGGCGGCGAAGGTGGCGTACGAGTCGGCCATCCGGATGGCGCTGGGAGTCGAGGTGCCCAGGGCGAAGGAGGCGTTGTCGTTCGGGTCGAAGGACTCCTTCAGGATGCCGGTCGACTCGGCGACCTGCTTCACCTTGTCGTGGCCGACGTCGAAGACGAGCTGGGCGAAGGGGACGTTGATGGACTTCTCCATCGCCTCGTTCAGGGTCACGAAGCCGTAGGGGGCCGGGTTCTCGTTCTTCTGCTTGAACGGCTTGCCGGATCCGTCGCGCAGCGGCTGGCCCGCACGGTTGTTGATCACCGTGAGGTCGTTCGCCTGGTACTTGCTGTCGGCCGAGATCCCCTTGCCCTTGGAGTTCTGGGTGCCGTACTGCATGGCCGCCGCCAGCACGAACGGCTTCCAGGTCGAGCCGACCTGGACGCCCGAGGTGTTGGCGTTGTTGTTGAAGTGCTTCTTGTCGATGCCGGGACCGCCGTACAGGGCGACGAGGGCTCCGGTCTTCACGTCGACCGAGGCCGCGCCGAACTGCACGAAGGTGTCGGTGTCGGGGCGCTTCTTCTCGTCGATCAGCCCGTCGCGGGTGCCCTCGACGGCCTTGACCATCGCGTCCACCTTCGTCTTGTCGAAGGTGGTGTAGATCCGGTAGCCGCCCTTGGCCAGATCATCGATGGTGATGCCGTTGGTCTTCAGCATGTACAGCTTGGCCGTCTCGACCAGGTAGCCGATCTGGCCGGACATGCCGGCGGCCTCGGGAGCCTCGATCAGGGCGGGGAATTCCTTGAACTGGTCCCGCTCGGCCTTCTGCATGCGGCCCACCTCGACCTCGCGGTCCAGCACCCAGGCCCAGCGCTTCGTGGCCCGCTCCTTGTTCGCCTCGGGCGTGGCCGCGGAGCCGATGCCGCCGTCGGGGTTGTACAGGTTCGGGCCCTTGAGCACGGCGGCGAGGAAGGCGCTCTCGGAGGGGGTCAGCTGGTCGCAGTCCTTGCCGAAGTAGGCGCGCGCGGCAGCCTGGATCCCGTAGGCGTCACGACCGTAGTAGGCGGTGTTCAGATAGCCGGCGAGGATCGTGTTCTTCTCCTCGCTCACGCCCAGCTTTATCGAGATGAAGAGCTCGGTGACCTTTCGCTTGAGCGTCTGGTCGGAGTCCAGGTACGTGTTCTTCACGTACTGCTGGGTGATCGTCGAGCCGCCCTGGGTGGATCCGCCCTTGGCCATGTTCCACACGGCGCGGGCGATGCCCATCGGGTCGACGCCCTTGTCCGACTCGAAGGACTCGTTCTCCGCCGCGATCACGGCGTTCTGCATCGACCGCGGGATCTTCCCGATGGGGACGATCTGGCGGTTCACGGAGCCGCCGGTCGCGACCATCTGGGTGTCGTCGGACCAGTAGAAGACGTTGTTCTGCGCATCGGCCGTCTTGTTCGCGTCGGGCTTGTTCACCATGGCGATGCCGATTCCGGCACCTGCCGTGATGATCGCGAAGAAGCCCAGGGCCGTGCCGCAGACGAACTTCCAGGAGGGGACGAAGCGCTTCCAGCCGACCTTCTCGCCGCGCGGATAGTTGATGAACCGCTTGGGGCGGCCGGCGCCCGCGGCGCCCCTGCCCCGTCCTGCCGGGGCGCGGCCGGCGGATCTCCGGGCGTCCGATCGGCTGCCGTGACCCGGCTGCTGTCCATACGGCCCGCTGGGTGACGCGGTGGGGACGTCACGCCCGGAACCGGCGCCCCTGGAGGGGCGCTGCTGGGCAGCCTTGCGGGCGGCGGCGCGGCCGCCGCCCTGGGGCTGTTGCGGTTTGCGGCGGTGCTCGCTCATCGAACGACTACTCCTCGGGCAGGCGAGTGGCCTGGAAGCGGCAGGTGAGTTCCGGTCCCCCCGGTGTCATGGCGCACAGACTACGCACGCGCAAAAGCCAATCAGTGCCGAAGTTCACCCCAAATCAGGCAACTTGCCTCACGCAAATCGGTGATGTGACGCCGGTCACCGTGTCACCACTTGTAGCTGACGGCTACCCGTTCTATCGTCTGGATGTATCGAGCCGATACATCAGCTCGACATAAAGACTCCGAGGCGGGGGAAAGGGCAGGCGGATGAGCAGGCGCTCAGGCATCCTCGAGTTCGCTGTTCTCGGCCTGCTTCGCGAATCCCCCATGCACGGTTACGAGCTGCGCAAGCGGCTCAACACCTCACTGGGGGTGTTCAGAGCGTTCAGCTACGGGACGCTCTACCCCTGCCTCAAGGCGCTCGTCACCAACGGCTGGTTGATCGAAGAGCCGGGCAATGCCCCGGAGGACGCTCTCGCCGCTTCACTCGCAGGGCGCCGCGCCAAGATCGTCTACCGGTTGACGGCAGCAGGTAAGGAGCACTTCGAGGAGCTCCTCTCCCACACGGGCCCCGATGCCTGGGAGGACGAGTCCTTCGCCGCCCGCTTCGCCTTTTTCGGCCAGACCGAACGGGACGTACGCATGCGGGTACTGGAAGGCCGTCGCAGCCGCCTTGAGGAGCGCCTGGAGAAGATGAGCGCCTCGCTGGCTCGCACACGCGAGCGGCTCGACGACTACACGCTCGAGCTGCAACGCCACGGCATGGAATCCGTGGAGCGCGAAGTGCGCTGGCTGAACGAGCTCATCGAGAGTGAGCGGGCGGGACGGGATCAGAGACGACCCGGTCCGTCCGACGAAACTGCAAAGTGAGGTCTGCATCTCGCAGGCCTCGTCCGAGAACAAACAGGGAGCAACCGGAATGGGTTCGGTTCGCGTAGCCATCGTCGGCGTAGGCAACTGCGCCGCCTCGCTGGTGCAGGGCGTCGAGTACTACAAGGACGCCGACCCGGCGGCCAAGGTCCCCGGTCTGATGCACGTCCAGTTCGGCGACTACCACGTGAGCGACATCGAGTTCGTCGCCGCGTTCGACGTCGACGCGAAGAAGGTCGGCCTCGACCTTTCGGACGCCATCGGCGCCAGCGAGAACAACACCATCAAGATCTGTGACGTCCCGAGCGCGGGTGTGACCGTTCAGCGCGGCCACACCCTGGACGGTCTCGGCAAGTACTACCGCGAGACCATCGAGGAGTCGGCCGAGACCCCGGTCGACATCGTCCAGACCCTCCTCGACCGCCAGGTCGACGTCCTGATCTGCTACCTGCCGGTCGGTTCCGAGGCTGCGGCGAAGTTCTACGCCCAGTGCGCCATCGACGCCAAGGTCGCGTTCGTCAACGCCCTCCCGGTCTTCATCGCCGGCACCAAGGAGTGGGCGGACAAGTTCACCGAGGCCGGTGTCCCGATCGTCGGCGACGACATCAAGTCGCAGGTCGGCGCCACCATCACGCACCGCGTGATGGCGAAGCTGTTCGAAGACCGCGGTGTCCGTCTTGAGCGCACCATGCAGCTCAACGTCGGCGGCAACATGGACTTCAAGAACATGCTGGAGCGCGACCGGCTCGAGTCGAAGAAGATCTCCAAGACTCAGGCCGTCACCTCGCAGATCCCCGACCGCGAGCTCGGCGAGAAGAACGTCCACATCGGCCCGTCCGACTACGTCGCGTGGCTCGACGACCGCAAGTGGGCCTACGTCCGCCTCGAAGGCCGCGCGTTCGGCGACGTCCCGCTGAACCTCGAGTACAAGCTCGAGGTGTGGGACTCCCCGAACTCCGCCGGTGTCATCATCGACGCGCTGCGCGCCGCGAAGATCGCCAAGGACCGCGGCATCGGTGGCCCGATTCTGTCGGCCTCGAGCTACTTCATGAAGTCCCCGCCGGTGCAGTACTTCGACGACGAGGCTTACGCGAACGTCGAGAAGTTCATCAAGGGCGAGGTCGAGCGCTAGTCGAACCCCGGCGTCCGCAAGGACACCTGGACTTCGGTTGCTCTTCCGCGGAGGGTCCCCGGGCAATGTGCCCGGGGACCCTCCGCGTGTGTGACCCTTTCCCTCATGGCTGTCGTACGTGATCTGCGCGTACTCCTGCGTCTGCGGGACTTCCGCAACCTGCTCGCCGTACGGCTGCTGTCCCAGGCCGCCGACGGGGTCTATCAGGTCGCACTGGCCGCCTATGTCGTCTTCTCCCCGGAGAAGCAGGCCTCGCCCGCGGCCATCGCCTCGGCCATGGCCGTACTCCTGCTGCCCTATTCGGTGATCGGCCCCTTCGCGGGAGTCCTGCTGGACCGCTGGTGCCGCCGCCAGGTCTTCCTCTACGGCAACCTGCTGCGGGCCTTCCTCGCCTGCGTCACCGGAATGCTGATCGTCGCGCACGTCCCCGACTGGCTCTTCTACGCCTCGGCGCTGTCCGTGACCGCGGTCAACCGCTTCGTCCTGGCCGGGCTCGCCGCCTCCCTGCCGCGGGTCGTCGGGCCCGACCAGCTGGTCACTGCGAACGCCCTCTCACCCACCGCGGGAACGCTCGCCGCCGTCGCCGGCGGGGGACTGGCCTTCCTCGTCCGTGTACTCGCCGACGACTCCGACGCCCTGGTCGTCCTCCTCGGAGCCGGCCTCTACCTGTGCGCGGCCCTGGTCTCCCTGCGCCTGGCACTGGATCTCCTCGGGCCCGACCACCCTCCCGGGCGGATCAACCCGACGGTCGTCCAGGGGGTCGCCCTCACCGTGCGGGGCCTGGCCGAAGGCCTGCGCCACCTGGCCTCCCGGCGCGAGGCGGCCCGGGCGCTCACCGCCATGACCGTCATGCGGTTCTGCTACGGGGCCCTGTTCGTCACGCTGCTCATGCTCTGCCGCTACGCCTGGTCTGACAACGAGGCCGACGGGCTGGCCCTGCTGGGCGTCACGGTCGGCATTTCCGGGGCCGGGTTCTTCGCGGCCGCCGTCGTCACTCCCTGGCTGGTGGGCCGGCTGGGCGCCCTCGGCTCCATCACCCTGTGCGCCGCGGGCGCCGCGGTGCTGGTACCGGCGCTCGGCCTGTTCTTCGCGCCCGGGCCGATGCTGGCAGCCGCCTTCGTGCTGGGCCTGGCCACCCAGGGGGCCAAGATCTCCACCGACACCGTGGTGCAGTCCCAGGTGGACGACGCCTTTCGCGGCCGCGTCTTCTCCGTCTACGACGTGCTCTTCAACGCCGCCTTCGTCGGCGCCGCCGGGGTGGCCGCAGTCGTGCTCCCCCTCGACGGGCACTCCGTCCCCTTGGTCCTCGGGGTGGCGCTGCTCTACGCCGCGACCGCCGCACTCCTCATGCGGCAGGGCGATGTTTCACGTGCAACATCGCCCTGACCGCAGCACGACAGACTCTGCGCCCCGATGTTTCACGTGAAACATCGGCCCGCCCGGGCCCTCAACCCTGAGCGGCCCACCACTCCTTGAGGGCGGCCACCGCCGCGTCGTGCTCCATGGGACCGTTCTCCAGCCGCAGCTCCAGCAGGAACGCGTACGCCTTGCCGATCGCCGGGCCGGGGCCCACATCGAGGACCCGCATGATCTCGTTGCCGTCGAGGTCGGGCCGGATCGCGTCCAGCTCCTCCCTCTCCTGCAGCTGGGCGATGCGCTCCTCCAGCCCGTCGTAGGTGCGGGAGAGCGCGTTCGCCTTGCGCTTGTTGCGCGTGGTGCAGTCGGAACGGGTCAGCTTGTGCAGGCGGTCCAGCAGCGGACCGGCGTCGCGGACGTAGCGCCGCACGGCCGAGTCGGTCCACTCCCCGTCCCCGTACCCGTGGAAGCGCAGGTGCAGCTCCACCAGCCGGGCCACGTCCTTGACCATGTCGTTGGAGTACTTGAGCGCGGTCATGCGCTTCTTGGTCATCTTCGCGCCCACCATCTCGTGGTGGTGGAAGGAGACCCGCCCGTCGCTCTCGAACCGGCGGGTCCGGGGCTTGCCGATGTCGTGCAGCAGGGCCGCCAGCCGCAGCACCAGGTCCGGTCCGTCCTCCTCCAGCGCGATCGCCTGCTCCAGCACGATCAGCGAGTGGTCGTAGACGTCCTTGTGCCGGTGGTGCTCGTCGCTCTCCAGCCGCAGCGCCGGCAGCTCCGGCAGCACGTGCTCGGCCAGCCCCGTGTCCACGAGGAGGCCCAGGCCCTTGCGCGGGTGCGCGGACAGCAGGAGCTTGTTCAGCTCGCCCTGTACCCGCTCGGCCGAGACGATCTCGATGCGGCCGGACATCTCCGTCATCGCCGCCACCACGTCCGGGGCGACCTCGAAGTCGAGCTGCGCGGCGAACCGCGCCGCCCGCAGCATCCGCAGCGGGTCGTCGGAGAAGGAGTCCTCGGCAGTGCCCGGAGTGCGCAGCACGCCAGCCCGGAGGTCCTCCAGACCGCCGTGCGGGTCCACGAACTCCTTCTCGGGGAGCGCGACGGCCATCGCGTTCACCGTGAAGTCGCGACGGACGAGGTCTTCCTCGATGGAGTCGCCGTAGGAGACCTCGGGCTTGCGCGAGGTCCGGTCGTAGGACTCCGACCGGTAGGTCGTGACCTCGATCTGGAAGCCGTCTTTCTGCGCACCGACCGTGCCGAAGGCGATGCCGACGTCCCAGACCGAGTCCGCCCACGGCCTGATGATCTTGAGAACGTCCTCGGGCCGGGCGTCGGTGGTGAAGTCGAGATCGTTGCCGAGGCGCCCGAGCAGCGCGTCGCGGACGGACCCGCCGACCAGGGCGAGGCGGAAACCCGCCTCCTGGAAACGGCGGCCGAGCTCGTCGGCGACAGGGGCGATCCGCAGCAGTTCACTCACCGCGTGGGCCTGCCCGTGATTCAGGACACTGGGGTTGTCTTCGTTGGCGTTCGGCACAACAGAAAAGGGTACGTGCCCGGCCCGCCGCCAGCTCCCGTGTTTTGCGGCCACCCCGCCCCGCGGCCGCTCCGGGGCGGGCCCGATCATGTGGAGCAAGGCGCGGCACTCGCGCACAGCGGGCCTCGTTACCATGCGTGGACGCACAAACGACGACCACTGACACTCCGAGGGACGGGCGAGCGCGTTGGCCGAGGCGGCAGACATCCAGGGGGCGTCCCTCGCTCCTGCCCGGCGACGCTGGCTGCGACGCGCGGTCGTCCTGCTCGCCGGGACGCCGGTACTCGCCGGCCTGGTCTACTCGCACGCGCCCGAGGCCCAGGCCGCCGACACGGCGGCCACCGCCGTCGACGTCCAGCTCGACACCCTGACACCGAGCGCGCCGGTCAAGGGCGACACCCTCACCATCTCGGGCACCGTGATCAACAACGGCTCCGAGAAGATCACCGACGCACACGTGGGTCTGCGGGTCGGGCCGGCGCTGGGGGACCGCAGCTCCATCGACGAGGTCGCCGAGCGCGGCAAATTCCGGGCGGGTGCCGACCCGGCCGAAGTCGGCCCCGAGTTCGCCGTGAAGATCGATTCGCTGCCTTCGAAGGTCGGCAAGCCCTTCACCCTCAAGGTTCCGGTGAACAAGCTGGACCTGGACGAGGACGGCGTCTACCAGCTCGGCGTCTCCGTGTCCGGGGAGACCGAGAGCAGCCAGTACGAGCAGGTCCTCGGCATCAAGCGGACCTTCCTGCCCTGGCAGCCGGAGGCGGCCGCCAAGCGCTCCCAGCTCGCGTACGCCTGGCCGTTGATCTCCACCACGCACCTGACCTCGGAGACCGGCTCGGACGAGCTGCAGACCCCCGTCTTCCTCGACGACAGCCTCGCCGACGAGCTGCGCACCGGCGGCCGCCTGGAGCAGATGGTCACCCTCGGCAAGGACCTTCCCATCACCTGGGTCATCGATCCGGACCTGCTCTACACCGTCGACGCCATGACCAAGGGATACCGGGTCCGCACCCCCGAGGGCCGGACCGTCCCGGGCAAGAACAAGGCCATCGCCGAGCAGTGGCTGAGCTCGCTGGAAAGCGCCGTCCAGGGCAAGAAGGTCGTCGCACTGCCCTTCGCGGATCCGGACATCGCCTCGCTCGCCCACCGCGGCAAGGACGTCTCCGGCACCCTGGGGCAGCTGCGGCCGGCCACGGACAAGGCGAAGCAGGCCGTCGAGACCGTTCTGCACGTCCCCGCGAGCACCGACTTCTCCTGGCCCCTGGACGGCGCCATCGACCCGTCGATCGTCAACGTCGCGACGTCGGCCGGTGCCCACAACGTCCTCACCCGCAGCGACAGCCTCCAGGAGAGCGGCGCCCTCGGCTACACCCCGTCGGCCGCGCGGCCCATCGGCGCGGGCACCACGGCCGTCGTCGCCGACGCCGACCTCTCCACCGCGTTCCAGGGCGACATGCTCCGCGCCGGGAACTCCACCCTCGCGGTGCAGCAGTTCCTCGCCCAGACCCTCGCCCTGAACCTGCAGAAGACCGACAACCAGCGCAGCTTCGTCGTCGCTCCGCAGCGGATGCCCAGCTCCAGCCAGGCACAGACGATGGCCGCCGCCATCCGGGGTCTGCAGTCGGGCCGCTGGAGCCAGGGCGTGGACCTGGAGGCGGCCGCCGCGGCGACTCCCGACCCCCGCGCCGCCACCCAGGTCCCGGGAGCCGGTCAGTACCCCGAGGCGCTGAGCAAGCAGGAACTGCCGGTCTCCGCCTTCGAGAAGATCCGCACCACCGAGAACACGCTCGGCCACTTCAAGGTGATCCTGACGGCGCCCGACCGCGTCGAGATCCCCTTCGGCAACACCACCAACCGGGAGATGTCCTCCTCGTGGCGAGGCCGCCCCGACGCGGCGCGGGCCTACCGGGACCAGGTCCAGCAGTACCTGATCCGGCTCACCGAGAAGGTCAAGATCATCCCCAAGTCCGACGCGACGCTCTCCGGACACAGCGCGACCATCCCGGTCACCGTCCAGAACAGCCTCGTCCAGGACACCCACAACCTGGTCCTCCGGCTGCAGTCCGCCAACCCGACCCGGCTGATGTTCGGCGACAGCGGCGAGGCCCAGCAGGAAGTCGCGATCCAGGGCGGGCACAGCCAGACCGTGAAGTTCCCCGCCAACGCCACCGCGAGCGGCCCGGTCTCGGTGACGGCCCAGCTCTTCACCACCGACGGCGTGCCCTACGGGAAGGCCCGCAAGTTCACCGTCGAAGCCACCGAGGTGACCCCGACCGTCATGCTCGTCATCGCGGGCGGTGTCCTCCTCCTCGTGCTGGCCGGCATCAAGATGTACGCCAGCCGCAAGCGCGTCGCGGCACGCGCCGCCGCCGAGGAGAGCACGCAGCAGAGTGACGAGTCCCCGGACACCGGACCGCAAAGCGCGGACCCGTCCGGCACGGGTGAGACAGTGGACCGTTGAGCGATGCCGTGGCCGGTCGGCCTGGGGACGATGAGGTGGGGTTTCGATGAACGCGCCGTACGAAGGTGACCGCGCGCAGAGCACTGGCGGGTCTGCGCCCTCCCAGGGCACTGCCCCCGGCGCCCCGGTGCCGGGACAGGTTCCCGCGCCCGCGCCCGCGCCGGACCACGACCCCTATGTCCAGGACGCCTACGCCTACGACCCGTACCGGGCGCAGGACCTCTCCGCCCAGGACCCGGTGGCGGAGGTCCTGTACGACCGGGCCTCGCACCCGCCGCCACCGCCCGGCACCTTCCAAGAGCCCGGTCCGCTCTACGCGGCCCCGGCGGCCCCCTCTTACGCCCCGGACCCGCGGGTATGGGCCCAGACCCCGCCGCCCGAGCCGGACGGCCCCTCCCGGCACCTTCCCTACGGCGACCACGCCACGACCACGCAGTTCGTCGGCGTGGACTCCCTCGTGACCAAGGCCGCCGACCAGGACCCCCGCCCCGACGCCTTCGCGCACCTCTACCGGGACCAGGACGCGGCGCCCCGTACGCCCGCCGAGGACGCGCCCGTGGCCGCACCGGCACCGAGCAAGCCCGCAGGACGCGCCTCCAGCCTGCTCAAGTCCAGCGCCCTGATGGCCGCCGGCACCATCGTCTCCCGCATCACCGGCTTCATGCGGACCCTGGTGATCGCCGGGGCGATCGGCGTCGCCACCCTCAACGACAGCTACCAGGTCGCCAACACCCTGCCGACGATGATCTACGTCCTGGTCGGCGGCGGCGCACTCAACGCCGTCTTCATCCCGCAGCTGGTGCGCGCGATGAAGAACGACGAGGACGGGGGAGAGGCCTACGCCAACCGGCTGCTGACCCTCGTCATGGTCCTGCTGGGCGCCGTCACCGTGGTCTGTGTGCTCGCGGCCCCGCTGTTCATCGGCATGATGTCGCAGAAGATCGCCGACGACCCGGCGCGGCTGGACGTCGCCGTCGCCTTCGCCCACTACTGCCTGCCCACCATGTTCTTCATGGGTGTGCACGTGGTCCTGGGTCAGATCCTCAACGCCCGCGGCCGGTTCGGCGCGATGATGTGGACCCCGGTCCTCAACAACATCGTCGTCATCGCCACCTTCGGCGCCTTCATCTGGGCCTTCGGCGGCTTCACCACCACCGGCGTCACCGAGGCCGGCATCACCCCCGAAGGCGTCCGGCTCCTGGGCCTGGGCACCCTGCTCGGCCTCGTCGTCCAGTCCCTGGCGATGCTTCCCTACCTGCGCGACGCCGGCTTCAAGCCGCGCCTGCGGTTCGACTGGAAGGGCCACGGCCTCGGCAAGGCCGCCGGCCTGGCCAAGTGGACGTTCTTCTTCGTCCTCGCCAACCAGCTCGGCCTCATCGTCGTCACCCAGCTCGCCACCTGGGCGGGCGAGGTGGCCGACAAACAGGGACACGGCGGTACCGGCATCACCGGCTACAACTACGCCCTGCTCCTCTGGCAGATGCCGCAGGCCATCATCACCGTCTCCGTCATGACCGCCGTCCTGCCCCGCATTTCGCGCTCCGCCCACGACGGCGACGCCGCCGCCGTCCGTGACGACATCTCCTACGGACTGCGCACCTCGGCCGTCGCGATCGTGCCCTGCGCCTTCGCGTTCCTCGCCCTCGGCGTCCCCATGGCAGGCCTGCTCTACGCCGGTTCCGGCACCGAGAGCGCCCAGAACATCGGCTTCATCCTGATGGCCTTCGGCCTCGGACTGATCCCCTACTCCGTCCAGTACGTGGTCCTGCGCGGCTTCTACGCCTACGAGGACACCCGGACGCCCTTCTACAACACGGTCATCGTGGCCGCCGTCAACGCGAGCATGTCCGCCGTCGCCTTCTTCGTGCTCCCCGCCCGCTGGGCCGTCGTCGGCATGGCCGCCGCCTACGGCCTCGGCTACGCCGTGGGCGTCGGTGTCGCCTGGCGCCGACTGCGCACCCGCCTCGGCGGCGATCTCGACGGGGCGCACGTGATGCGCACCTATACCCGGCTCATCGGCGCCTGCGTCCCCGCCGCCGCCGTGGCCGGCGCCGTCGCCTTCGCCGTCCTGCACTTCATCGGCAGCGGAGCCCTCGGTTCCCTCACCGCCCTGGTGGCCGGCGGCATCTCCCTGGCGGCGGTGTTCCTCGTCGCCGCCAAGCGGATGCGCATCGAAGAACTCAACGCCATGGTCGGGATGGTTCGCGGGCGCCTGGGGCGCTGATGCGTACAACCATCCTGTCCTCTGGCGTGTCGTGCAGATCGGTGGACTGTGGGCACAATTGGCATGGCTTCGCAGACTGGCCGACAGCGCGCAACGGATGGGGAGGCGGGGACGACGGTGGCGGAACGTAGCACGGCTGCCGTCGACGTGGCCGACAACAGCGGCGACGAGCCGCTGGCCGCGGAGACGGCCCAGGCCACGGCCGACGGGGTGGACACCCAGAACGGACAAGCCGCGGACGGAACCATGCCCGAGAAGGACGGCGAACGCAGGAACCCGGCACCCGCTGCCGCGCCCGAGCTGCACAGCGGCCACAAGCTGGCCAGACGCTACCGGCTCGAAGAATGCGTCACCCGTCTGGACGGATTCAGCAGCTGGCGCGCGATGGACGAGAAGCTGCGCCGGGCCGTGGGCGTCCACCTGCTGCCCGCCGACCACGCGCGGGCCCGTGCCGTCCTGGCCGCCGCCCGCTCCTCGGCCCTGCTCGGCGACCCCCGGTTCGTCCAGGTCCTCGACGCCGTGGAGGAGAACGACCTCGTCTACGTCGTCCACGAGTGGCTGCCCGACGCCACCGAGCTCACCGCGGTCCTCGCCGCGGGCCCCATGGAGCCGCACGAGGCCTACCAGCTCGTCAGCCAGGTCTCCCAGGCCATGGCCGCCGCGCACCGCGAGGGCCTGGCGCACCTGCGCCTGACCCCCAGCGCGATACTGCGCACCTCCACGGGCCAGTACCGCATCCGAGGCCTCGCCGTGAACGCCGCCCTGCGCGGCATCACCAGCGAGACCCCGCAGCGCTCGGACACCGAGGCCATCGGCGCCCTCCTGTACGCCTCGCTGACCCAGCGCTGGCCCTACGAGAACGACGCCTACGGCCTGACCGGCCTGCCCAAGGGCGTCGGCCTGATCGCCCCCGACCAGGTCCGCGCGGGCGTGCACCGGGGTCTGGGCGAGCTGGCCATGCGCGCCCTCGCCAACGACGGGGCCACTGCCTCGCGGCAGGAACCCGCCTGCACCACCCCGGAAGAGCTCTCCAAGGCCGTGGCCGCGATGCCCCGCATCCGGCCGCCGGAGCCCACGTTCACCGCGCCTCCGGAGTACCAGCACACCACGTACCAGCAAGGCAGCTACGGCAGGCCCCAGGGCTCCGGCATGCCCACCGCGCAGGTCCTCACCGTCGTCCCCCCGCCGCCGCCCCTGCAGAGCCGTACCGGGCGCGTCCTCAAGTGGGGCGTGGCCGCCCTGCTGATCGCCGCCCTCGGTCTGGGCAGCTGGCAGCTCGCCGACACCCTGCTCAACCGGAGCAACCAGGGCAGCACCAGCGGCAGCCAGACCAGCCACGAGGAGGCCGGCGACACCCAGGAGAAGCCGGCACCCGTGCCCCTCGCCATCTCCGGGGCCCGCGAGTACTCCGTGGACGACAATCAGCAGGACCCCGGAGGCGTCAAGAACACCTTCGACGGTGATTCCTCCACCTTCTGGCGCACCAAGTTCTACCTCGACGGCCCCGACCTGAAGACGGACTACAAGGCCGGAGTCGGCATCGTCTACGACCTCGGCGCCGAACACGAGGTCAGCAGCGCCTCCATAGCGCTGCGGTTCGCGGGGGACCACACCACCACCACGCTCTACGCGGTCGATTCCCTGAACCCGTCGGGCAAGATCGCCTCCATGCCGAAGATCGCCACGGCCAAGACCTCCAACAGCAGCTTCGCCCTGACCGCGGAGAAGCCGGTCAAGACGCGGTACGTCCTCCTCTGGATCACCGCGATGCCGTGGGCACCCGCCGACGGCTTCACCGGCGCCGGGTACAAGCAAGCGATCACGGACGTGAAGTTCACCGGCTGACGGACAGCAGGGGAGGGGGCCGGCATTGAACGAAGTCACACTCGGCGGCAGCAGCGACCAGGAGCTCCTGTCGCTGCACGTCGCCGGAGACCCGGACGCCTTCGGTGAGCTCGTACGCAGGCACCGCGATCGGCTGTGGGCGGTGGCCCTGCGCACCCTCGGCGACCGGGAGGAAGCCGCCGACGCCGTGCAGGACGCCCTCGTCTCCGCCTACCGGGCCGCGCACACCTTCCGCGGCGAATCCGCCGTCACGACCTGGCTGCACCGCATCACCGTGAACGCCTGCCTGGACCGGGCCCGCAAGGCCGCTTCACGTAGGACGTCCCCCCTCGACGACACGGACCGCCTGGAGCGCCTTCTGGAGCCCCACGAGTCCGCCGAGGCTCCCGCGGAGCGCCAGGACCTCCATCGGCAGCTACTGGCCGCCCTGAGCACCCTCCCGGCCGATCAGCGGGCGGCACTGGTCCTCGTCGACATGCAGGGCTACCCCGTCGCCGAGGCCGCCCGCATCCTCGATGTCCCCGTCGGCACCGTGAAGAGCCGCTGCGCCCGCGGCAGGGCCAAACTCGTCCCGCTCCTCACTCATCTGCGCACGCATACCGGGGATAACACCGATACCGAGCGGGGAAGGAACCGGACACCGGGGACAACCGTCCCACCGGCGGCAGACCGCGGGGACCCGACCCCGGATCCCAACGCAGTGAAGGGCGGAGGTGGACGAGCGTGAACCCCACAACCGGCGCGACCGGCACGATCGGGCACCCCGACGTCTCGGAGATCTCCGAGCTGGCGGAAGGCCTCCTCTCCCCGTCCCGCACGGCGGAGGTGCGCAGCCATATCGGCGACTGCCCCCTGTGCGCGGACGTCCGCGCCTCGTTGGAGGAGATCCGGGCCCTGCTCGGCACCCTGCCCGGCCCCGCCCGGATGCCCGCCGACATCTCCGGCCGGATCGACGCGGCCCTCGCCGCCGAAGCACTCCTCGACGCCACCGCCCCGCACCGGGAGGCCGCGCCCGTCGGACCCGCCCAAGCGGCCGACGGGTCCTCCCGTCCCGATGTTTCACGTGAAACACCCGCCGCCCCGCTCGGTGAAAGCGGCGCGCTGCGGCCCTCCGGTCACCCGGCCGGCGCAACCGGCCCCGGACGGCGTCGCGCACGCCGCCGGATCGCTCTCGCGGGCGGGCTGCTCGCGGCGTGCGCCGCCGGCGTCCTCGTGTTCGGCCTGATGTCCGGTGACCGCCCCGGCCAGGACATGTCCGCGCGGAGCGACACGTCCACCGCGCAATCCGGGTCCGGCACGCCCGAGTACACCGCTCAGGGGCTCCCCGGTACGGTGCGCGAGCTCCTCGCGTCCGCCGCCCGCGGAGACAAGGCGGCGGGGGAGCGGAACAACACCTTCGGAGTGGAGAACAGCCCTCCGTCCGAACCGAGCCTCGCCCCGGCCGATGGCGGGGCCCTCCGGGCACCCGCCTGCGTACAGGAAGCCACCGGCCGCACCGAGACCCCCCTGGGCTTCGAACCAGGCACCTACGAGGGCAAGGACGTCTTCCTCATCGTCCTGCCCCATCCGGACGACCCCACCGTCGTGGACGCCTATCTCGTCGGCTCCGCCTGCGTCACCGATCCCTCGTCCCTTCCCGGAAAGCCCCTGCTCACCAGCACCTACCCCAGAAGCTGACAGGCTTCGAAGCTCGAGGGACAACTCGGGAATGCGGGCGCCGTAGGATCCGTTGGGTGGGGTGAGAGTCCACACCGGCCCCCCGGTAGACAGCAGGCAGTCCGCAGAGACGAGGAATTAACCCGTGAGCGACGTACGAAACGTGATCATCATCGGCTCCGGGCCGGCCGGTTACACCGCCGCCCTGTACACCGCACGCGCTTCGCTCAAGCCCCTGGTCTTCGAGGGTGCCGTCACCGCCGGTGGCGCGCTGATGAACACCACCGAAGTCGAGAACTTCCCCGGCTTCCAGGACGGCATCATGGGGCCGGACCTCATGGACAACATGCGTGGCCAGGCAGAGCGCTTCGGCGCCGAGCTGATTCCCGACGACGTCGTGGCCGTGGACCTCACCGGTGAGATCAAGACCGTCACCGACACCGCCGGCACCGTGCACCGCGCCAAGGCCGTGATCGTGACCACCGGTTCCCAGCACCGCAAGCTCGGCCTGCCCAACGAAGACGCCCTCTCCGGCCGCGGTGTCTCCTGGTGCGCGACCTGCGACGGGTTCTTCTTCAAGGACCACGACATCGCCGTGATCGGCGGCGGTGACACCGCGATCGAGGAAGCCACCTTCCTCTCCCGGTTCGCCAAGTCCGTCACGATCGTCCACCGCCGCGACTCCCTGCGCGCCTCCAAGGCCATGCAGGACCGCGCGTTCGCCGACCCGAAGATCAAGTTCGCCTGGGACAGCGAGGTCGCAGAGATCCACGGCGAGCAGAAGCTCACCGGCCTCACCCTGCGCAACACCAAGACCGGTGAGACCTCCGCGCTGCCCGTGACCGGCCTCTTCATCGCCGTCGGCCACGACCCGCGCACTGAGCTGTTCAAGGACCAGCTGGACCTCGACGCCGAGGGCTACCTCAAGGTCGACGCCCCCTCCACCCGGACCAGCCTCACCGGTGTGTTCGGCGCGGGCGACGTGGTCGACCACACCTACCGTCAGGCCATCACCGCCGCGGGCACGGGTTGCTCCGCGGCCCTGGACGCCGAGCGCTTCCTCGCGGCCCTCGCGGACGTCGAGAAGGCGCACGCGGCGGTCTGACACCCTCAAGCAGCACCACACCCCACTCCCCGCAGGAAAAGAAGGAGGCCGCTGTGGCCGGCACCCTCAAGACCGTCACCGACGCAAGCTTCGATGACGACGTCCTCAAGAGCGACAAGCCCGTCCTGGTGGACTTCTGGGCCGCCTGGTGCGGTCCGTGCCGCCAGATCGCTCCGTCCCTCGAGGCCATCGCCTCCGAATACGGTGACGAGATCGAGATCGTCAAGCTCAACATCGACGAGAACCCGGAGACGGCGGCCAAGTACGGCGTCATGTCCATCCCGACCCTGAACGTCTACCAGGGTGGCGAGGTCGTCAAGACCATCGTCGGCGCCAAGCCGAAGGCCGCCATCCTGCGCGACCTCGACGGCTTCGTCACCATCAAGGCCTGACCCACCCGCGTCCGAGGCCGGACGCGATCGCGTGAATGGGGCCGCCCCTGCCAGGGGCGGCCCCGTTCACGTGTCAGGCCGGTCCGGGACCAAGGTGCTCCCGTCTCACAGCGGACGCAGCGCCGGTTCCTTCCGGGCCGCGCCCAGCAACCGGTCCAGGGCCAGCTCCACGTCTTCCTTCCACGACAGCGTGGACCGCAGCTCCAACCGCAGCCGGGGACGCGTCGGATGCGGGCGTACCGTCTTGAACCCCACGGCCAGCAGGTGGTCCGCCGGCAACAGACAGGCCGGACCGTCCCACCGGGCGTCGCCGAAGGCCTCGATCGCCCGGAACCCCCTGCGCAGCAGATCCTTCGCCACCGTCTGGACCATCACCCGCCCCAGCCCCTGGCCCTGATACCCCGGCATGATCCACGAGGTGATGAGCTGTACGGCGTCCGGGGACACCGGGCTGGTCGGGAACGCGGTCGCACGCGGCACGTACGCCGGCGGCGCGTACAGAACGAACCCCACGGGAACCTCGTCCACGTAGACCACCCGGCCGCACGAGCCCCACTCCAGGAGGACGGCGGAGATCCACGCCTCCTTCTCCTCGGCAGGGTTCCCCGCCTTCACGGCCGCCTCGCCGCTGACGGGGTCCAGCTCCCAGAAGACACAGGACCGGCAACGCCGGGGCAGGTCTTGCAGGTTGTCCAGCGTGAGAGGTACCAGCCGACGACCCATGACCGCATCGTATCCACAGCTCGAATCACCCGAAACCGCAACAAGCAAAGGGGCGGGCAGCACCGGCTCGCACCGGCACGACCCGCCCCCGGGCTGTGCGTTACTCCCCGGCAGCGCCCTGGTCCAGCACCCGGCCCTCGCCCGGCGCCAGGGTCCCCAGAATCCGCTCCAGGTCCTCCATCGACGCGAACTCGACGGTGATCTTGCCCTTCTTCTGGCCCAGATCCACCTTCACCCGCGTCTCGAACCGGTCCGACAACCGCGTCGCCAGCTCGTTGAGCGCGGGAGCGACCCGGGCGCCCGCTCGCGGGCCCTTCGGCTTCACCGCACTCGGCGACTCCGAACCCATCAGCGCCACGATCTCCTCGACCGCACGCACCGAGAGCCCCTCCGCCACGATCCGGTGCGCCAGCCGGTCCTGCTCCTCGGAGTTGTCCACCGACAGCAGGGCCCGCGCGTGGCCCGCCGACAGCACACCCGCAGCCACCCGCCGCTGCACGGGCGGAGAGAGCTTCAGCAGACGCAGCGTGTTCGAAACCTGCGGACGGGAACGCCCGATCCGGTCCGCCAGCTGATCGTGCGTGCAGTTGAAGTCCTGGAGCAGCTGGTCGTACGCGGCCGCTTCCTCCAAGGGGTTCAGCTGCGCCCGGTGCAGGTTCTCCAGGAGCGCGTCCAGCAGCAGCTTCTCGTCGTCCGTGGCCCGGATGATCGCCGGAATACGGTTCAGGCCGGCCTCGCGGCATGCCCGCCAGCGCCGCTCGCCCATGATCAGCTCATAGCGGCCCGGGCCGGACTGGCGCACCACCACCGGCTGGAGCAGACCCACCTCCTGAATGGAGGTCACCAGCTCGGCCAGCGCGTCCTCGTCGAACACCTCGCGCGGCTGCCGCGGGTTCGGCGTGATGGAGTCCATCGGGAGCTCCGCGAACGTAGCCCCCGCCACCTCGCCGGCCTCCGGAGCAGCGACCGGCTCCGGCTCGCTCACCGAAGCGGCCACCGGCGATGTTTCACGTGAAACATCGGCCTGCGCCAGCGAAGCCAGCTTCGCCGCCGCGATGCCCCGCTCCGAGGGCAGCACCGGCATCGCCGACGGAGACGTCGACCCGGCACCGATCACCGGCGGCACCTTCTCCTGGGGAGCCGCGGGAATCAGCGCGCCGAGCCCCCGCCCCAGACCCCTACGTCGCTCACTCACTGGATCCCCTCCGCCATGCTCTGCGTGTTGTTCATGCCCGCACCCTGATGGGGGTGCTGGGGGTCGTACTGGAATCCGGCCCCGCGCAACGCGATCTCCCGCGCAGCCTCCAGATAGGAGAGGGAACCGCTGGAACCCGGGTCGTAGGTCAGCACCGTCTGCCCGTAGCTCGGAGCCTCGGAGATGCGGACCGACCGCGGGATGCTCGTGCGCAGCACCTCCTTGCCGAAGTGGGTGCGCACCTCCTCCGCCACCTGCGAGGCCAACCGGGTCCTGCCGTCGTACATCGTCAGCAGGATCGTGGACACGTGCAGGGTCGGGTTCAGGTGGGCCCGCACCAGGTCCACATTGCGCAGCAGCTGACCGAGACCCTCCAGCGCGTAGTACTCGCACTGGATCGGGATCAGCACCTCCGCGCCCGCGACCAGGGCGTTGACCGTCAGCAGGCCCAGCGAGGGCGGGCAGTCGATCAGGATGTAGTCGAGCGGCTGCTCGTACGCCTGAATGGCCCGCTGGAGACGGCTCTCCCGTGCCACGAGGGACACCAGCTCGATCTCCGCACCCGCCAGATCGATCGTGGCCGGTGCACAGAAGAGGCCCTCCACGTCGGCCACCGGCTGGACGACCTCCATCAGCGGGCGGCTGTCCACGAGCACGTCGTAGATGGACGGCACGTCCGCGTGGTGGTCGATGCCCAGCGCCGTCGAGGCATTGCCCTGCGGGTCGAGGTCGACCACCAGGACCCGTGCACCGTGCAGGGCCAGGGATGCGGCCAGGTTCACGGTCGACGTGGTCTTGCCCACGCCGCCCTTCTGGTTGGCCACCACCATGATCCGGGTCTTCGGGGGCCTGGGCAGGCCTTCACCCGCACGTCCCAGGGCCTCGACCGCGATCTGGGCGGCTCGGCCGATGGGCGTGTCTTCGTTGTCCACTAGGGGCGGGGCCGATGTTTCACGTGAAACATCGTCGCCCGGAGATTCAGAGCGGGGACCGGGGACCGGATCGGCCATCGGCCCCGCAAGGTTGGCGTCTGACCGCACGGTGTCACTCTCCTCGGCATCAGGCTCGCGATGAACAGAGCCTGCCATGTCACCGGGGTCGCGAACCAGCGGGGCCCGTACTCCTGTGGATGAATCCACCGATGTGGACAACTCCGTCCCCCCTTCGCCCTTGCGGAGACGGGGGGACGTAGCCGCACGACCGCGGCTGATGATTCCGTGCAGCAGAGAGCGACGTTTCACGTGAAACACGATGCCCGGACGGAGTCATCCGGCCGCTACGACACTCCGAAATCCATACCTATAGGGCTCAACACCCCAGCGATACGCCTGCGAGCGCTGCCCGGAAGGGGCTCAGCGACGCCGGCGCGTACGGCTCGTACGGGCGGCCTTGGCCCGCTTCGCCGCGAACCGCACCCCGCCGGGGCTTTCCCCGACCTCGACCCGCACCACGGTGGACAGCGGGTCCACGATCCCTTCACCCACGTGCAGCACCGAGGTCTTCACCACACCGAGCTTGGTCAGCGCGGCCTTCGCCGCCACCAGCTCCTCCTCGGCGGTGTCGCCCTTCAGCGCCAGCATCTCGCCGTACGGGCGCAGCAGGGGTACGCCCCATCCGGCGAGCCGGTCCAGCGGAGCCACCGCGCGCGCCGTCACCACGTGCACCGGCTGGAGCTTGCCGAGGACTTCCTCGGCCCGCCCGCGCACCACCGTCACATGGTCGAGCCCCAGCAGCTCCACGACCTCCTGGAGGAAGTTCGTGCGGCGCAGCAGCGGCTCCAGCAGCGTGATCTTCAGGTCCCTGCGGACCAGGGCCAGCGGAATGCCGGGGAGGCCGGCACCCGAACCCACGTCGCACACGGTGACGCCTTCGGGCACCACTTCCGAGAGCACGGCGCAGTTCAGCAGGTGCCTCTCCCAGAGCCGCGGCACCTCGCGCGGCCCGATCAGGCCCCGCTTGACACCCGCGTCCGCCAGCAGCTCCGCGTACCGCACAGCTTCCGGGAAATGCTCACCGAACACCACACGCGCCTCTTCAGGTGCCTGGGGCGCTTCTTCGGGCATCGGGGGAAGCTCAGCTGCCTCCGTCACGGGGACCGTCCTTCCGTACCGCATGATGAAAAACCACGTCGTCACTGCCAGGCTGACAAAGATCGGCCCCGCCTGCGAGACAGACGGGGCCGGACACTCAAGCTTCCGGTCAGGCCGGAAGTACGACGACGAAGCGCTGCGGCTCCTCGCCCTCGGACTCGCTCCGCAGACCGGCGGCGGCCACGGCGTCGTGGACGACCTTCCGCTCGAAGGGGGTCATCGGGTCCAGCTTCAAGGGCTCACCGGACGTCTTCACGTCCTCCGCGGCCTTGACACCGAGGGTCGTCAGCTCCTCGCGCTTCTTCGCCCGGAAGCCGCCGATGTCCAGCATCAGCCGGCTGCGGTCCCCGGTCTCGCGGTGCACCGCGAGGCGGGTCAGCTCCTGCAGAGCCTCCAGCACCTCGCCGTCACGGCCGACGAGCTTCTGCAGGTCGCGCGCGGAGTCGCTGACGATGGAGACAGAGGCGCGGTCCGCCTCGACGTCCATGTCGATGTCGCCGTCCAGGTCGGCGATGTCCAGCAGACCCTCAAGGTAGTCGGCCGCGATCTCACCCTCCTGCTCGAGGCGGGTCAGGGTGTCGCCACTCTCAGCGGCGGCGGTGGTGGTGCCTTCCGTCACGGGAGGGACTCCTTCTTACTTCTTGGGAGAGGGCTTGCTGGGGGGCGTCTGACGCTGCGACTTCGACTGACGCTTGGGCTGCTGGCGCTTCTGGGCACCACCGCCGGACGCATCGGAGTCGACCGTCGCCTCGACGCTCTTCGCCACGGAGCCGTCCGCCTGCGCGGCCAGGCCCTGCTTGGTCAGACCGGTGATGAACTTGCGCTCGTTGTCGTTGCGGTCCGGGCCCTTGGCCACGATCGCCGCGACGATCTTCTTCTTGCCCCGGCTCTTGAGCTCGCCGTGCGAGGTGATCTGCTTCAGCAGGCGCGTCAGGTACTGGTCCTGGGCCAGGCTGCCCGGGGTGGGGTTCCGGTTGATCACGAACATCTGCTGGCCCATGGTCCACAGGTTCGTGGTCAGCCAGTAGACGAGGACACCGACGGGGAAGTTGATGCCCATGACCGCGAAGATCAGGGGGAAGACGTACATCAGCATCTTCTGCTGCTGCATGAACGGCGTCTTGACCGAGAGGTCGACGTTCTTCTGCATCAGCTGGCGCTGCGTGTAGAACTGCGACAGCGACATCATCACGATCATGATCGCGGTGACGATCCGCACGTCGGTGATCGAGGCGCCCAGAGCGGCGACCTTGTCCGCGCTGTCCGTGAACTTGGACGCGAGCGGGGCACCGAAGATGTGCGCGTTACGCGCGCTCTCCAGCAGCGGGCCGTCGATCTTGCCGATCGTGGTCCCGTTGGCGATGGAGGCGAGCACGTGGTAGAGCGCGAAGAAGAACGGAGACTGCGCCAGGATGGGAAGGCACGAGGAGAGCGGGTTGGTACCCGTCTCCTTGTACAGCTTCATCATCTCTTCGGACTGGCGCTGCTTGTCGTTCTTGTAGCGCTCCTGGATCGCCTTCATCTTCGGCTGGATCGCCTGCATGCCGCGCGTCGCCTTGATCTGCTTCACGAAGAGCGGGATCAGGCAGATACGGATCAAGATCACCAGGGAGACGATGGACAGGCCCCAGGCCCAGCCACTGTCGGCGCCGAACATGGCGCCGTACACCTTGTGGAACTGGACGATGATCCACGAGACAGGCGTGGTAATAAAGCTGAACAGACTGGCAATCGTGTCCACTAATCAGGCTCCTTGAGCATTGCGAGATCTACGCAACGCACTGCGCAGCTGCTCGTGCCAACGCGGGCGTTTCCGGGGTGGGACGTGGTCCACACCACCCGGGGACCACGGATTGCACCGCAGGATCCGCCAGGCGGTCAGAGCCGTCCCCTTCACCGCACCATGCCGGTCGATGGCCGTGTACCCGTAGTGCGAACACGAGGGGTAGTAGCGGCACACCGGCCCGAGCAGCGGACTGATCGTCCACTGGTACAGCTTGATCAATGCGAGCAGCGGGTACTTCATCGAGCCACGCCTCCCAAGAGCCGCAGCAGTGCGGCATCAAGGTCCCGGGCCAGCTCGTCGAGACCGGCATCACCCGCTCCGGGCAGAGCCCGTACCACCATCAGGCTACCTTCGGGCAGCTGGGACAGCCGCTCGCGGACGAGATGGCGCAAACGGCGCTTGACCCGGTTGCGTACGACAGCGATGCCGACAGCCTTGCTGACGACGAAACCCGCACGCGTCGAGGGATCGATCTCCCCCGACTCGTGCGGGTCCGTTGCACCGCTTGTACGTAGGTGGACGACGAGGAGCGGGCGACCAGCCCGACGACCTCGACGTACCGCGCTCGCGAAGTCCTCGCGCCGCCTCAGCCGATGTTCGGGAGACAGCACGACGTCACGATCCGCCCGTCAGTTACGCGGAGAGTTCGGCGCGGCCCTTGCCACGACGGTTCGCGAGGATGGCGCGGCCGGCACGGGTACGCATCCGGAGACGGAAGCCGTGGGTCTTGGCACGACGGCGGTTGTTCGGCTGGAAGGTGCGCTTGCTCACTCGGGGGCTCCAGAGAATAAATCGTTTAGGCGGGACATCGCCTGGCTGTCACCGTGCGCCCACGAGGAGAAAACTCGCGTGTTCGCCCGAGTGGCACCGCAAAACGATCACGATCAGTGATCTTCGCCCATCGGTAGGCAGGCGGCAGCAGCCATCGACAACTCGACCTCGTTACGGTACGCGCGGCTACGCCATCCGGTCAAACCGAGCCGACGGTGCCCCACACTGTGCACAGGCTGTGGACAACGACTTGAACCGTACCCGCTGGCCTGACTACCGTTGCCTGACCCTGGATTTTTTGTCCCGACCGTCCCAAAGAACCACACATTCGTGGGACCCCCTCTGAGAGAGCGTGCTCTGTGGCTGACGTACCTGCCGATCTTGCCGCAGTGTGGCCAAGGGTGCTCGAAAAGCTCCTCGGGGAGGGACAGAACAGCATCGAGCCCAAGGACAAGCAGTGGGTCGAGCGCTGTCAGCCCCTGGCCCTGGTGGCGGACACCGCGCTGCTCGCCGTCCCCAATGAGTACGGCAAGCGGGTCCTCGAAGGCCGGCTCGCCCCGCTCATCAGCGACGCCCTCAGCCGTGAGTGCGGCCGCCCCATCCGGATCGCCATCACGGTCGACGACTCCGCCGGCGAGCCCTCGCCCCCGGCCCCCTCCGCCTCTTCCTCCCGCGACGGCTACGAACCGTACGGCGGCCAGCGCCCCGGCGGGCACACCGGTCCCATGGGCCACACGGGCCCCGGCGGCCACACCGGCCCGGCGGACGACCAGCTCCCCAACGCGCGTCCCGCCTACCCGGACTACCAGCAGCAGCGCTCCGAGCCCGGCGCGTGGCCCCGCGGCGGCCAGCAGGACGACTACGGCTGGCAGCAGCCCCGCCTCGGCGGCTTCCCCGAGCGCGACCCGTACGCCTCGCCGCAGCCGGGCTACATGCAGCAGTCCGAGCCCTCCTCCTACGACCAGGGCTCCTACGAACAGCAGAAGTACGAGCAGCAGCAGTACGAGGGCCAGCAGCAGCGCTCCTCCCGCCAGTACGAGCAGCAGTACGACCAGCCGCCCGCGCGGCAGGCACCCAGCCGGCCCGCGCCCTCGGCGCCGTCCGGCGGTTCCACCTCGGGACCGCTGGAGCCGACCGCCCGGCTGAACCCCAAGTACCTCTTCGACACCTTCGTCATCGGTGCCTCCAACCGCTTCGCGCACGCCGCCGCGGTGGCCGTCGCCGAGGCGCCGGCGAAGGCGTACAACCCCCTCTTCATCTACGGGGAGTCGGGCCTCGGCAAGACGCACCTGCTGCACGCCATCGGGCACTACGCGCGGAGCCTCTACCCCGGCACCCGCGTGCGGTACGTGAGCTCCGAGGAGTTCACCAACGAGTTCATCAACTCGATCCGCGACGGCAAGGGCGATGCGTTCCGCAAGCGCTACCGCGAGATGGACATCCTGCTCGTCGACGACATCCAGTTCCTCGCGAGCAAGGAGTCGACGCAGGAGGAGTTCTTCCACACCTTCAACACGCTCCACAACGCCAACAAGCAGATCGTGCTCTCCTCCGACCGGCCGCCCAAGCAGCTCGTCACCCTGGAGGACCGGCTCCGCAACCGCTTCGAGTGGGGTCTGATCACCGACGTCCAGCCGCCCGAGCTGGAGACCCGTATCGCGATCCTGCGCAAGAAGGCCGTTCAGGAGCAGCTCAACGCCCCGCCGGAGGTGCTGGAGTTCATCGCCTCCCGCATCTCGCGCAACATCCGCGAGCTGGAGGGGGCGCTGATCCGGGTCACGGCCTTCGCGAGCCTGAACCGGCAGCCGGTGGACCTGGGTCTGACCGAGGACGTACTGAAGAACCTGATCCCCGGCGGCGAGGACAGCGCGCCCGAGATCACGGCGACGGACATCATGGCCGCCACCGCCGACTACTTCGGACTGACCGTGGACGACCTGTGCGGCTCCTCGCGCAGCCGCGTACTGGTCACCGCCCGGCAGATCGCCATGTACCTGTGCCGGGAGCTCACGGACCTCTCGCTGCCCAAGATCGGGGCGCAGTTCGGCGGCCGCGACCACACCACCGTCATGCACGCGGACCGCAAGATCCGCGCTCTGATGGCGGAACGCCGGTCCATCTACAACCAGGTGACCGAGCTCACCAACCGCATCAAGAACGGCTGACGCCGGCTCTGTGTACGTGCCGTACGGGTGCCTTCGAGGCCCCTTCAAACGCTGTGAGAGGGCGCTTCCGGGTCACTTCGGGGGCGCCCTTCTTCGTGCGTGCGCCCCCAACTTGTTCGAATACGCCCCCTCGAAGGCAACTCATCCACAGATTGGGCGACTTTCTTTCGTCCACACCCTGGGGACGGGCTGCGCCGCCCACAAAACTGTCCACAGGGCCCAGGTGTGAGGCACCATCAGGGCTGGTCAGCCCCCTGTGGATTTGTGCGCAACGACTATCCACAGGCTGTGGACAAAATATTCATCCACAGGTCCGTCCACCGCGTTGTCCACCGGTGGTCCACAGCTTCCCGGGTCCTGTGCACAGGATCAGACGAGTTCCCCACACCGTTGTCCACTGTTCGGCAACGAGAAGCCCCCTGTCACCGCCCCGAGTGAAAGCGGTCACACCGAAGTCGACGTTTGGGTTGTGGAGTACTCGGGAAAACCTGGGGACGCACCTGTGGAGTAATCGGGGTCATCTGGGGATGGCCTGTGCAGAACTTTTCGTTCTCCACAGAGACGCCTGGTTGTCCACCGGTGTCACCCACAGGGTGTGGGGATAAAAAACGCGGGCTGACCTGCAAAAACACTGTTATCCACCGTTTCCACAGGCCCTACTACTACCCCCATAGAGAGTTAGCCCGGTTTCGGTTTTCAAGCAGGTCCTGTGCACAACTCCGTGGATCGCCCTCCCCGACACCTCGCTCCCGACTTGACCGCCGGCAGCGACGACTGTCGGCGCCGTACGTCAGACTGGTCCCCGGCATCGGTCGAGGCATCGACGAGCCGACGACGAAGGCCGGCAGACGAGCGAGCAACAGCAGGAGGCGGTTTCCGGTGAAGATCCGGGTGGAGCGCGACGTACTCGCGGAGGCGGTGGCCTGGGCTGCCCGTAGCCTCCCGGCCCGGCCGCCGGTGCCCGTTCTCGCGGGCCTGCTGCTGAAGGCCGAGGAGGGCAAGCTGTCCCTCTCCGGCTTCGACTACGAGGTTTCGGCCCGGGTCTCCGTCGAGGCGGACGTCGAGGAGGACGGCACCGTCCTGGTCTCCGGCCGGCTGCTCGCCGACATCTGCCGCGCCCTCCCCAACCGTCCGGTGGAGATTTCCACAGACGGTGTACGGGCGACCGTGGTCTGCGGCTCCTCGCGATTCACGCTCCACACCCTGCCTGTGGAGGAATACCCGGCACTGCCGACGATGCCCACCGCGACCGGCACCGTGCCCGGCGAGGTCTTCGCCTCGGCCGCCGCCCAGGTCGCCATCGCCGCCGGCCGCGACGACACGCTGCCCGTGCTGACCGGTGTCCGCATCGAGATCGAGGGCGACAAGGTCACCCTCGCCTCCACCGACCGCTACCGCTTCGCGGTCCGCGAGTTCCTGTGGAAGCCCGAGGACCCCGAGGCCTCGGCCGTGGCCCTGGTGCCCGCCAAGACCCTCCTGGACACCGCCAAGTCGCTCACCAGCGGCGACACGGTCACCATCGCGCTGTCGGGCTCCGGCCAGGGCGAGGGCCTCATCGGCTTCGAGGGCGCCGGCCGCCGCACCACCACCCGCCTCCTCGAGGGCGACCTGCCGAAGTACCGCACGCTGTTCCCGACGGAGTTCAACTCGGTCGCCGTGATCGAGACCGCCCCGTTCGTCGAGGCCGTCAAGCGCGTGGCCCTCGTCGCCGAGCGCAACACCCCGGTCCGCCTCAGCTTCGAGCAGGGCGTGCTGATCCTGGAGGCCGGCTCCTCCGACGATGCACAGGCTGTGGAGCGCGTCGACGCGAAGCTGGAGGGCGACGACATCTCGATCGCCTTCAACCCGACCTTCCTGCTGGACGGCCTGAGCGCGATCGACTCGCCGGCCGCGCAGCTGAGCTTCACCACGTCCACCAAGCCGGCGCTGCTCAGCGGCCGCCCGGCGGTCGACGCCGAGGCCGACGAGGCGTACAAGTACCTGATCATGCCGGTCCGCCTCTCCGGCTGAGACCGGGAAACGACGCGGCAAGCCCCTCGGGCCCGGCCCCGCTTCCCGCGGGACCGGGCCCGAGGGGCTTGCCGCCTCCGGCCCGCGCAGCCCCGTAGAAGCCCCACAGGGGCCGTGTGGCGGGCGGGCAGGAGCCCGTACGGAGCCTCGTGCGCGGCCCGCCCGGCGCCTCGGCGCCGACACCCGGAGTGCCCGTGGCGCCGGGCGGCACGGCCCGGCGTAGGCTCGGCACGGGGGGATGTCCCCGGGCAGGGGTGAACCCCGGCACAGACGGCCACAACGCTTAAGGAACACCTGATGGAGCTTGGTCTCGTCGGTCTCGGCAAGATGGGCGGCAACATGCGCGAGCGCATCCGCCGCGCCGGCCACACCGTCATCGGATTCGACCGCAACCCGGACCTCGCCGATGTCCACAGCCTGTCGGAACTTGTGGACAGCCTGCAGGCCCCCCGCGTGGTGTGGGTCATGGTCCCGGCCGGCGCGGCGACCCAGTCCACCGTGGACGAGCTCGCCGGACTGCTCTCGCCGGGCGACATCGTCGTCGACGGCGGCAACTCCCGCTGGACCGACGACGAGAAGCACGGCGCCGAACTGGCCGCCAAGGGCATCGGCTTCGTGGACTGCGGTGTCTCGGGCGGCGTCTGGGGCCTGGAGAACGGCTACGCGCTGATGTACGGCGGCGACAAGGAGCACGTCGCGGCCGTCCAGCCGATCTTCGACGCCCTCAAGCCCGAGGGCGAGTTCGGCGCCGTGCACGCGGGCAAGATCGGTGCCGGCCACTTCGCGAAGATGGTCCACAACGGCATCGAGTACGCCATGATGCAGGCCTACGCCGAGGGCTGGGAGCTCCTGGAGAAGGTCGACTCGGTCACCGACGTCCGCGAGGTGTTCCGGTCCTGGCAGGAGGGCACGGTCATCCGTTCCTGGCTGCTGGACCTGGCCGTGAACGCGCTGGACGAGGACGAGCACCTGCAGCAGCTGCGCGGCTTCGCGCAGGACTCCGGCGAGGGCCGCTGGACGGTCGAGGCCGCGATCGACAACGCCGTGCCGCTGCCCGCGATCACGGCCTCGCTCTTCGCGCGCTTCGCGTCCCGCCAGGAGGACTCCCCGCAGATGAAGATGATCGCCGCGCTGCGCAACCAGTTCGGCGGCCACGCGGTCGAGAAGAAGTAGTCCACAACCGCTCCACAGGTCCACAGGTCCACACCCTGTAGGTCCACAGCCTGTGGAGCGGAGTACGACAGAGCAGCAGGAAGCCGGGGGAGGTCGGCGCCACATGCACGTTTCGCATCTCTCGTTGGCCGACTTCCGCTCGTACGCCCGGGCCGAGGTTCCCCTCGACCCGGGCGTCACCGCTTTCGTGGGCCCCAACGGGCAGGGCAAGACCAATCTCGTCGAGGCGATCGGCTACCTCGCGACCCTCGGCAGCCACCGCGTCTCCGCGGACGCCCCGCTCGTGCGGATGGGCGCCGAGCGCGCCGTCATCCGGGCCGCGGTCACCCAGGGCGAGCGGCAGCAGCTCGTGGAGCTGGAACTGAACCCGGGCCGCGCCAACCGGGCCCGGATCAACAGGTCCTCGCAGGTCAGGCCGCGGGACGTACTGGGCATCGTGCGTACGGTGCTGTTCGCCCCCGAGGACCTGGCGCTGGTCAAGGGCGACCCCGGGGAGCGGCGCCGGTTCCTCGACGAGCTCGTCACGGCCCGCTCGCCGCGCATGGCGGCCGTCCGCTCGGACTACGAGCGGGTCCTCAAGCAGCGCAACACCCTGCTGAAGTCGGCGGCGATGGCCCGCCGGCACGGCGGCCGCTCCATGGACCTGTCCACGCTCGACGTGTGGGACCAGCACCTGGCGCGCACGGGCGCGGAACTGCTGGCCCACCGGCTCGACCTGATCGCGACCCTGCTGCCGCTGGCGGACAAGGCGTACGAGCAGCTCGCGCCCGGCGGCGGCCCGCTCGGCGTGGCCTACAAGTCCTCCGCGGGCGAGCAGGTGGACAGCGGCGAGGTGCGCACCCGCGAGGCCCTGTACGAGGTCCTCCTCAGCGCGCTGGCCGAGGTGCGCAAGGGAGAGATCGAGCGCGGGGTGACCCTGGTCGGCCCGCACCGCGACGACGTGGTGCTGCGCCTCGGGGAGCTGCCGGCCAAGGGGTACGCGAGCCACGGAGAGTCCTGGTCCTACGCGCTGGCCCTGCGGCTGGCCTCCTACGACCTGCTGCGCTCGGAGGGCAGCGAGCCGGTGCTGATCCTCGACGACGTGTTCGCGGAGCTGGACGCACGGCGCCGGGAGCGGCTGGCGGAGCTGGTGGCGCCGGGCGAGCAGGTGTTGGTGACGGCGGCGGTGGACGACGACGTGCCCGGGGTGCTGGTCGGGACCCGGTTCGCGGTGGCCGGCGGGGAGGTGACCCGGCTGTGAGCGGCAAGGAGCAGGGCCCACCGTCGCAGGAAGGGCCGCAGGACCCGCCGCGCAAGGCGGCCGAACCCTCCGGGGTGGACCTGGCGCGCCAGGCGCTGGCGGCGGCGCGCGAGCAGGCACGGGCCCGTGGCAACGCGGCGCAGAACAAGAAGGGCCGCTACCAGCCGGGCCTGCGCTCGGGCGCCCGCGCCGACGGCCGGGACCCGATGCCGCTGATGGCGGCGCTGGACCGGCTGCGCACGGAGCGCGGCTGGGAGATGCCGATGGCGGTGGCGGGCGTGATGGAGCGCTGGCCGGAGATCGTCGGCCAGGACATCGCCACGCACTGCGTGCCGGACAAGTACGAGGACCGCGAGCTGGTGGTGCGCTGCGATTCCTCGGCGTGGGCGGCGCAGCTGAAGCTGCTGGCCCCGCAGCTGGTGGCGCGGCTCAACGCGGACCTGGGGCAGGGCACCGTCCGGCTGATCAAGGTCCACGGCCCGGGCGGCGGGCCGAAGCGGTACGGCCCCTGGCGGGCCCCGGGGAGCACCGGCCCGGGGGACACCTACGGGTGAGCCCGCGGCCCTGACTCGGCGGGCCCGGCTCCGCGCGCCCGAACGCGGGGCGCCCGAACGCGGGGCGCCCGAACGCGGGGCGGTCGAACGCCGGGCGGTCGAACCGGCGTGCTCGACCGTGCGTGTTCCGGTCGTGCCCGTGCCCGGTCCCTTCCCCGGCCCCGTGCCGCGGTGTCCGCAGGCCCCCTGCCCCGGTGTCCGCAGCCCCGCTGGCGCGCGCACCCGTACGGGTGAGTAGAGATCCGGTGGACGAACGTACGGACGGCTGTGCGGGTGGTGTCCCTCACGGTAGCGGGAGGTTGACAGCCCGAAGCGCTCAATGCCCGTGTGAGCCTCTTTGGGCCCCTCCCCGGATATGGGGAGTCGGAGAGAGGAGTTTCGGGGCGGCACATGCGGACTCAGGGACCGGCAAACGCCCATTCATGGGGGTGATACCGGTAGACTGAACGAGAATCCCGCGCACGCGCGGGATTCAGTCGAGTAAAGCTGACCACCGCTGACAACGCAGATCGACGCAGCCGCTCCTGCTTGCATGCCTGCTGGCCCCGGAGTCCGGCCTGTGCTGTGCCAGAAAGGGCGCTTCGTGGCCGATTCGGGCAACCCCAACGAGAAGAACAAGTCCGCCGGGAACGGTGAGGACAAGGCGTACGACGCAGGTGCCATCCAGGTCCTGGAGGGCCTGGACGCGGTCCGTAAGCGGCCCGGTATGTACATCGGCTCGACCGGCGAGCGCGGCCTGCACCACCTGGTGCAAGAGGTCGTCGACAACTCCGTCGACGAGGCCATGGCCGGGCACGCGGACACCATCGACGTGACGATCCTGCCGGACGGCGGCGTGCGCGTCATCGACAACGGCCGCGGCATCCCGGTCGGCATCGTGAAGTCCGAGGGCAAGCCGGCCGTCGAGGTCGTGCTGACGGTCCTGCACGCGGGCGGCAAGTTCGGCGGCGGCGGCTACGCCGTCTCCGGTGGTCTGCACGGCGTCGGCGTCTCCGTCGTGAACGCCCTGTCGACCAAGGTCGCCGTCGAGGTCAAGACCGACGGCCACCGCTGGACCCAGGACTACAAGCTCGGTGTCCCGACCGCGCCCCTCGCCAAGAACGAGGAGACGTCCGAGACCGGCACCTCGGTGACGTTCTGGGCCGACCCCGACATCTTCGAGACGACCGAGTACTCCTTCGAGACGCTCGCGCGCCGCTTCCAGGAGATGGCCTTCCTCAACAAGGGCCTGACCCTCACGCTGACGGACGAGCGCGAGTCGGCCAAGGCGACGGTGGGCTCGGACACGGCCGAGGTGACCGACGACGACCAGGCGCGCACGGTCAAGTACTACTACGAGGGCGGCATCGTCGACTTCGTGAAGCACCTGAACTCGCGCAAGGGCGAGCTCATCCACCCGACCGTCATCGACGTCGAGGCCGAGGACAAGGAGCGCATGCTCTCGGTCGAGATCGCGATGCAGTGGAACTCGCAGTACACCGAGGGCGTCTACTCCTTCGCGAACACGATCCACACGCACGAGGGCGGTACCCACGAAGAGGGTTTCCGCGCGGCGATGACGGGTCTGGTCAACCGCTACGCGCGTGAGAAGAAGTTCCTCCGCGAGAAGGACGACAACCTCGCCGGCGAGGACATCCGCGAGGGTCTGACGGCGATCATCTCGATCAAGCTGGGCGAGCCGCAGTTCGAGGGGCAGACGAAGACCAAGCTGGGCAACACGGAGGCCAAGACCTTCGTGCAGAAGGTCGTCCACGAGCACCTCAACGACTGGTTCGACCGGAACCCGAACGAGGCCGCGGACATCATCCGCAAGTCGATCAACGCGGCCACGGCGCGCGTCGCGGCCCGCAAGGCCCGCGACCTGACGCGCCGCAAGGGCCTGCTGGAGAGCGCCTCGCTGCCGGGCAAGCTGTCGGACTGCCAGTCCAACGACCCGACCAAGTGCGAGATCTTCATCGTCGAGGGCGACTCGGCCGGCGGCTCCGCCAAGTCCGGCCGCAACCCGATGTACCAGGCCATCCTGCCCATCCGCGGCAAGATCCTGAACGTCGAGAAGGCGCGCATCGACAAGATCCTCCAGAACACCGAGGTCCAGGCGCTGATCAGCGCCTTCGGCACCGGTGTCCACGAGGACTTCGACATCGAGAAGCTGCGCTATCACAAGATCATCCTGATGGCTGACGCCGACGTCGACGGCCAGCACATCAACACCCTGCTGCTGACCTTCCTGTTCCGCTTCATGCGGCCGCTGGTCGAGGCCGGGCACGTGTACCTCTCGCGCCCGCCGCTCTACAAGATCAAGTG
Organism: Streptomyces sp. NPDC058289; assembly: GCF_042880975.1. Taxonomy (NCBI): domain Bacteria; kingdom Bacillati; phylum Actinomycetota; class Actinomycetes; order Kitasatosporales; family Streptomycetaceae; genus Streptomyces; species Streptomyces sp. NPDC058289. Next base: position 17,922 of record NZ_JBHVYI010000014.1, on the reverse strand, counting down.
GGGCCGGGACGACTTCGAGTACGCGTACTCCGACCGCGAGCGCGACGCCCTCGTCGAGCTCGGCAAGGGGCTGGGCAAGCGGATCAAGGAAGACTCGATCCAGCGCTTCAAGGGTCTGGGCGAGATGAACGCCGAGGAACTGCGCATCACCACCATGGACGTGGACCACCGCGTGCTCGGCCAGGTCACCCTGGACGACGCCGCGCAGGCCGACGACCTGTTCTCGGTGCTGATGGGTGAGGACGTCGAAGCCCGGCGCTCCTTCATCCAGCGCAACGCCAAGGACGTTCGCTTCCTCGACATCTGAGTCGGCTCAGCTGACCGCTCGAAAGGACTTCTGACCAGCAATGGCCGACGAAACCACCCCCACCGCCGCGGAATCCGCGGAGGAGCAGCCCGTCATGCGCATCGAGCCCGTCGGGCTCGAAACCGAGATGCAGCGCTCCTACCTCGACTACGCGATGTCCGTCATCGTCTCCCGCGCACTGCCCGACGTACGGGACGGCCTCAAGCCGGTCCACCGTCGCGTGCTCTACGCGATGTACGACGGCGGCTACCGGCCCGAGAAGGGCTTCTACAAGTGCGCCCGCGTCGTCGGCGACGTCATGGGTACGTACCACCCGCACGGTGACTCCTCGATCTACGACGCCCTGGTCCGCCTGGCCCAGCCGTGGTCGCTGCGCATGCCGCTCGTGGACTCCAACGGCAACTTCGGCTCCCCGGGCAACGACCCGGCGGCCGCGATGCGCTACACCGAGTGCAAGCTCATGCCGCTGGCCATGGAGATGCTCCGGGACATCGACGAGGAGACCGTCGACTTCAAGGACAACTACGACGGCCGCAACCAGGAGCCGACCGTCCTGCCGGCGCGGTTCCCGAACCTGCTGATCAACGGCTCCGCGGGCATCGCGGTCGGCATGGCCACCAACATCCCGCCGCACAACCTGCGCGAGGTCGCGGCCGGTGCCCAGTGGGCGCTGGAGCACCCGGAGGCCTCGCACGAGGAGCTCCAGGACGCGCTCATCGAGCGGATCAAGGGCCCGGACTTCCCGTCGGGCGCCCTGGTCGTGGGCCGCAAGGGCATCGAGGAGGCGTACCGGACCGGTCGCGGCTCCATCACGATGCGCGCGGTGGTCGAGGTCGAGGAGATCCAGAACCGCCAGTGCCTGGTGGTCACGGAGCTTCCGTACCAGACCAACCCCGACAACCTGGCGCAGAAGATCGCCGACCTGGTGAAGGACGGCAAGGTCGGCGGCATCGCCGACGTCCGCGACGAGACCTCGTCCCGGACCGGCCAGCGCCTGGTGATCGTCCTCAAGCGCGACGCCGTCGCCAAGGTCGTGCTGAACAACCTGTACAAGCACACCGACCTGCAGACGAACTTCGGCGCGAACATGCTGGCGCTGGTGGACGGCGTGCCGCGCACGCTGTCGATCGACGCGTTCATCCGCCACTGGGTGACGCACCAGATCGAGGTCATCGTCCGGCGCACGAAGTTCCGCCTGCGCAAGGCGGAGGAGCGCGCCCACATCCTGCGCGGTCTGCTCAAGGCGCTGGACGCGATCGACGAGGTTATCGCGCTGATCCGGCGCAGCAACACGGTCGAGATCGCCCGCGAGGGCCTGATGGGCCTGCTGTCGATCGACGAGATCCAGGCGAACGCGATCCTGGAGATGCAGCTCCGCCGCCTCGCGGCCCTGGAGCGGCAGAAGATCGTCGCCGAGCACGACGAGCTCCAGGCCAAGATCAACGAGTACAACGCGATCCTGGCCTCCGAGGAGCGCCAGCGTCAGATCGTCAGCGAGGAACTGGCCGCCATCGTCGAGAAGTTCGGCGACGACCGGCGTTCCAAGCTGGTGCCCTTCGACGGCGACATGTCCATGGAGGACCTGATCGCCGAAGAGGACATCGTCGTCACGATCACCCACGGCGGGTACGTCAAGCGCACCAAGACCGAGGACTACCGCTCGCAGAAGCGCGGCGGCAAGGGCGTGCGCGGCACGAAGCTGAAGCAGGACGACCTCGTCGACCACTTCTTCGTGTCCACCACGCACCACTGGCTGCTGTTCTTCACGAACAAGGGCCGGGTCTACCGCTCCAAGGCGTACGAGCTTCCGGACGCCGGCCGCGACGCCCGCGGGCAGCACGTGGCGAACCTGCTGGCCTTCCAGCCGGACGAGAAGATCGCCCAGATCCTCGCGATCCGCGACTACGAGGCCGCCCCGTACCTGATCCTGGCCACCAAGGGCGGCCTGGTGAAGAAGACGGCGCTCAAGGACTACGACTCGCCCCGTTCGGGTGGCGTCATCGCCATCAACCTGCGGGAAACCGAGGACGGCAGCGACGACGAGCTGATCGGCGCCGAGCTGGTGTCCGCCGAGGACGACCTGCTGCTCATCAGTAAGAAGGCGCAGTCGATCCGCTTCACGGCGACCGACGACGCGCTGCGCCCGATGGGCCGCGCCACTTCGGGCGTGAAGGGCATGAGTTTCCGCGGAGGGGACGAACTGCTCTCCATGAGCGTGGTCCGGCCCGGTACGTTCGTCTTCACCGCGACCGACGGCGGCTACGCCAAGCGGACGCCGGTGGAGGAGTACCGCGTCCAGGGCCGTGGTGGCCTGGGCATCAAGGCGGCGAAGATCGTGGAGGACCGCGGGTCGCTCGTCGGGGCGCTCGTGGTGGACGAAACGGACGAAATCCTCGCCATCACGCTCAGCGGTGGTGTGATTCGTACGCGCGTCAACGAAGTACGGGAGACCGGCCGTGACACCATGGGCGTCCAGCTGATCAACCTGGGCAAGCGGGATGCCGTCGTCGGTATCGCCCGCAACGCGGAGGCCGGTCAGGAAACTGACGAGGTCGACGACAGCGAGAACGAGATCGGGACCGAGGCGGCCGTCGAAGGACGGGCCGCCGAGGCTGCCGAGGGCACGGAGCCCTCGGCTGGGGAGCACGAGGAGTAAGCGTGAGCGGAGCCACGGGCGCCGGACCGGCCCACACTGGAGCGAACGGTGCCCGTGGCCCCGCCGCGGACTCTCAGGGGGGAACCGTGACGGACACCCGAGGACCGCAGCCGCCTCAGTCGCCGCAGACTCAGGCCGGCCCTCAGCAGCCCTACCACCCGCCGCAGGCGTACTCGGTGCCCCAGGGCCCCGGGACGCCGCGGGGGGCGGGCGACCCCGGTGCGCAGCGCAAGCCGCGCACGGGGGCCCGTATGGCACCCAGGACGCGCAAGGCGCGGCTCCGGGTGGCCAAGGCCGACCCCTGGTCGGTGATGAAGGTCAGCTTCCTGCTGTCGATCGCGCTGGGCGTGTGCACGATCGTCGCGTCGGTGGTGCTGTGGATGGTCATGGACGCCATGGGCATCTTCTCCAGCGTCGGCGGCACGATCAGTGAGGCGACCGGCTCGAACGAGAGCAACGGCTTCGACCTCCAGACCTTCCTGTCGCTGCCGCGCGTTCTGATCTTCACGACGGTGATCTCGGTCATCGACGTGGTGCTCATGACGGCGCTGGCGACCCTGGGCGCGTTCATCTACAACCTGTCGGCGGGCTTCGTCGGCGGTGTGGAGCTGACGCTCGCCGAGGACGAGTAGGCCTCCGAGAACGGGGCGGATGACCTGCGCAGACGGGCCGTCGCCATCGATTTTGGAGTCACCGGGTCTGTGCGCTAACCTTCAGAAGTCAGCGCGCAGCGCGGATGGGGCTATAGCTCAGTTGGTTAGAGCGCATCCCTGATAAGGATGAGGCCACAGGTTCAAATCCTGTTAGCCCCACAGTGTCGAAGACCCCCAGGCCCATGGTCTGGGGGTCTTTGTCGTTGGGCCAGTTGGTGCAGTGGTAGGTCACCGATCGGTATCGGTCGGTGTGTATTGTTGGGCGCCAGAAGTCCCCTACGTCAACGAAAGACGAGGTCGCGCGGTGAAGAAGCTGCTCCTGGTCGCACTGGCCGCCATCGGCGGGCTCCTCGTGTACCGCCAGATCCAGGCGGACCGCGCAGAGCAGGACCTGTGGACGGAGGCAACCGACTCCGTGCCTTCTGGTTCCGGTGTGTGAGACCCGAGGTTGATCTCAGAGCCCCGACTGCCGCTGCGGTCGGGGCTTTGTGCTGCTCTGTGACGAAATATTGCAATATGCAAAGAACATGCTTGCGTTGGCAAACTCGGGGTGGGTGCGCGTGATGGGTGGGGTACGTCGGGTACGGACGGCCGCGGCGGTGACGCTGGCCGCCCTCGGGCTGGTCGCGGCCCTGCCGGGGGCCGCGGGCGCGGCGGGGACCCCGCAGCCGGTGCCGTCCTACCGGGGCGCGGACGGGGCGCAGACGGTGGCGGGCAAGCCCTCCACGGCCGGCGCCCCGGAGTTGAAGACGGGGTCGGTCTACAAGGACTCGATCGCGCCGGGGGAGCGGTACTACCGGCTCAACCTCGACGGCAGTTCGAGCGTGTACGTCTCCGCCGTGCTCCAGCCCCCGGGCAGCGCCAAGGTGAGCTACAGCGACGGCCTCGAGGTGGAGGTCCTGAACGCCGAGAACCGCTCCTGCCCGGGCAGCCCGGGGCGGGCGGCCTTCGGCTACGACCCCGTCCCCCTCAGCGCCGTCGGAGCCCGGGTCCGGCAGGAGGACGCCGACTGCCAGGGGGCCGCCACCTACTACGTCAAGGTCACGCGCGAGGCGGCCAAGGACGGGGAGCAGGCGGACTGGCCCCTGGAGCTCAAGGTCCAGCGCGAACCGGAGCTCGGCGGCGGCAACGCGCCCACCGCGGCCCCCAGCGTCTGGCCCTCGGCCTCCCCGACCCTGCCGGGCAGCGATCCGTCGCAGCGCGCCGGCGGGACCGGCTTCAACGACGCGCGGGCGCTGAACACGGGGGTCTGGAGCGACGAGCTGCGGCCCGGCCAGACCCGCTACTACCGGGTGCCGCTCGACTGGGGGCAGCAGCTCGGGCTCGCCGCCGAACTCTCCGCCGGCACGCTGACGAAGGACTCCGGGTACGCCCCGTCCGGGCTCACCGTCTCGCTGTACAGCCCGTACCGGTCCCTGGTCGACGACAAGGACACCACCTACGACGGGAAGCAGGCGGGGCTCACCCTGCCGCGGACACCGCCGGTGGCGTACGAGAACCGCTTCTCCTCCGACCGGAAGGCCGGTGCGGTCCGGGTGGCCGGCTGGTACTACATCGCGGTCACCATGGCCGGGAAGGTCGGGGAGTTCACCCAGGACGCGGCGCCCGTCCCGCTGACCCTGCGCATGGAGGTCATCGGCGCGCCGGCCAAGGCCCCGGCCTACGCGGAGGACCTCGCGGCCGCCGGGTTCGGGGTGGGGGCCCAGGACCGTACCGCGGCCAAGGAGGGCACCACGGCCGTGGAGGCCGACGCCGCCGCCGCGAACCGGTCGGTGATGCGGGTGGTCGCGGGCGCCGGCTTCGGCACGGGGACGCTGCTGCTGCTCGTGCTGGGCGGCTGGATCCTGCTGGCCCGGCGGCGCACCCCCTAGGGCCAGCCCTACATCTGGGTCAGGGCCCAGATCCCGACGGCGAAGCACAGCACCGCGGCGAGCAGGATCCCGGCGGTGACCTTCGCGGGCGGGGGCGCGAGGGTGGTCGCGCGGGGTACGGCGGGCGCCGGCGCGGCGGCGGGAGGCGTGGGCTGCTGGTACGGATACGGGGCCGTCGTCTGCGGATGCGGATGCGGCTGTGTCTGCTGCGTCGGGGTGGTCGCGGCCAGGGGCGGCGGGAGGTGGAAGCTGCCCGTCTCCGAGGGGCCGAAGACCCCGAGGGGAGCGGTCGCGGGCGTGGGGACATCGGCGGGCTGCGCGGGCGCGGTGGGCGGGGCCGTCGGCAGCGTCCTCGGCAGGGCCGTCGGAGGGGTCTCGTACGCGGGTTCCTGGGGCGCGCGGGGCGTGAAATCGGGCGGCACCGGGCCCAGTTGGTCGAACACCTCGACCGCGCCGACCGGATCCCCGTCCGGGTCGGGCGGCGGCAGCAGCTCCACGGCCTCGGCGAGGGCCCTGCGCGCCCCGGTGGCCGTCTGGAACCTGCTCCGGGGGTCCGGCTGGAGCAGCGCGGCCAGGACGTCCCACAGCGGCGCGGGAACGCCTTCCGGGGCACCGGGGGTGCCGTGGGTGAAGAACTGCTCCACGAGGGCCTGGGAGTCGGGCTTGGCGCCCTTCAGCAGGTAGAGGCCGACCAGTCCGACGGCGAACAGGTCGGCGGTGAAGTCCGGTTCGGCACCCAGGAGTTGTTCGGGGGCGAGGTAGCCCGGGGTGCCGACCACGTAGGCGGTCTCGGTCAGTCGGGGCTCGCCCTTGCGCATGGCGATGCCGAAGTCGGACAGCCGCAGGTGCGGCCGCCCGGTTCCAGTGGCCTCCATCAGGATGTTGGCCGGTTTGATGTCGCGGTGCACGACACCCTCCGCATGCACCGCCGCCAGCCCCGACAGGAGCTGGTCGAGCAGCGTGCACACGAACCGGGGCGGCAGGGCCCCGTAGTCCCCGATCACATGGGCGAGGGAACCGCCGGCGACGAGGTCCATGGTGAAGAGGACCTTGTCGTCGTCCGCCGCCCAGCTGGCCGGGGCCAGTACGTGCGGGTGATCGATCCGCAGCGCCTGCTCGCGGACGAACCGCAGCAGGGTGTGGGCATCGCTCTGCAGGAGGACCTTCGCTGCGACGTAGCGGCGGCGCCGGTGGTCCCAGGCACGCCATACGGCGCCGGCGCCGCCACGCCCGATCGGGTCGATCAGTTCGTACCGGCCGGCGAAGATCTCACCCATTGCTGCGCCCGTCCCCCGTCGTCAGCTGTGTCCGTTGCGTGCGCGGCGTGTCAGTTCTGGTGCGCCTCGTAGTGCGCGACGGCGTCGGACGTGCGGCCCGCTCCGTACACCCGGAGGAACTCTGCCAGTTCCGGGTGGGTCGGGGCGAGGGTGTCCGCCGCGTCGATGATGTCGCCCGCCGCGGAGACCGAGCGCAGCAGCGACTGGATCTCGCGCACGACGCGCTTGACGGTGGGTGCGCCGGAGCCGGTGGCGGCCTGGCTGGTGCTGTTGCTGAGGACGGAACCTCCCTGGGTCTTCTTGATCTCGTCCATGCGGTCGGTCGCCTCGCCCGCGCTGACGCTCCCGTCGGCCACCTGGCCGGCGAGGTCCTGGAGAGCCTGAACCCGCTGGACCACGGCGGGGTTTCCGATCTTGGCCCGCTGACCGCTCATCAGCTGGGACAGCATCGGAGCCGACAGCCCGAGGACGGCAGCGAGGCGGGCCTGGTTCAAACCGAGGTCATCTATGAGCCGGCGGAAAAGCGCGCCGAGCGGCTCCCCGTACCAACTCCGCTGGAGTTCCCTGGCTCTGGCGGTCGCCTCTTGCTGTACTGCGTCCACTCTTACTACTCCCCTTCGCTGGTGCGAACCTCGCGAGCATCTTACGGAGAGTGGTCGCGGGGCGGGAGTCCCTATCATTTTGCGGGATGAGGGGGTACACCCGGTACTCTGTCCTACGGAACGGCCACACCCTCCCAGGGAACAGCCGCGTCCGGATCCGGGGCCTTAGCTCAGTTGGTAGAGCGCTGCCTTTGCAAGGCAGATGTCAGGAGTTCGAATCTCCTAGGCTCCACAGTTGAAAAACCCTGTCTGACCAGCGGAAACGCCGGTCAGGCAGGGTTTTTTCGTGCCCGGCTCCGCGTGGTCAGCGGGCGCCGGGGCGGCGGCACAGTTCGTGGAGCCGGGAGATGCGCCAGCCTTCGCCCAGGGGTGCGCCCCGGGGGGTCAGCAGGACGCCCGAGTTCGCCCGTACCGCTTCGGTGAGTGCCGGACCGCGCAGGTCCGGAGAGGCGGTGAGGGTCCGGGCGAGGGCCGTGACCGCGCTGTCGGCCCGGCGCACCGCGCAGGAATGCGCGTGGACGGCCCAGACTTCGAGGCCCGCCGCGTACGAGTCGAGGGAGCCGAAGGTGCCGAGCCCGCAGTCGGCGGGGATCAGCACCGGCCCCTTGGGCGCCACCGCGCGGGCGAGACGCAGGCAGAGTTCCTGGGGGGCCAGTACCGCGAGGACGTCCCTCGCGACGACGGCCGCGGACGGGGCCGTGGCCAGGCCGGCCGCGGCGGCCTCCTCTCCGACCCGGCGGGCCAGCTCCGTCCACTGCGCGCTGCCGTCGTGCAGGGTCGAGAGAGAGGCCGCCCCCAGTGCGGCCGCTCCCTCGACGATCAAGCGCGGCAGGGAGTCCTCGTCGGGGGCCCAGCTGAGCGCGGTGGCCTCGGGCGGCAGGAAGGGCAGCAGGCAGGTCAGCCCCGCCGCCCCGTAGGCCGCCGCCGCGACCTTGCCGCGGGCCGGGTCGCTGTGTCCGACCACCGCCGCGTAATCCCCTGCCACGACGTCGTCCTCGACGCCCGCGGTCTCGTCGTGCACGCGCCAGTCGGCCGCCGCGGGGTGCTCGGCCTTCGCCCGCTCGATCCTTCCGAGGAGCGCCGCCCCCCAGGCGGCCCGGGGGCCGGTCAGCGGGGCGACGACCGCCACTTCCGGTCGCCTCGTCATGGTCAGCCCCAGATGAAGGAGTCGGTCGAGGCGGCCGCCGGCTGTTCCGCGGCGAGGGCCGCGGGGGCGCCGCCGAGGACGAAGGCGGCGGCGATCACGGCGAGCAGAGCGGTGCGGACACGAGACATGGAGAACCCCCGGAAGACGTGTGCTGTGGTGTGGGACCAGCATGCTGCGGGCGCTTCGGCGGTGGCTACGGATGCGAAGTTCCGGGACCGGCCATGGCCAGGGGCGGACACGGCGGGCGGTCCGGCAGCCGCTCCCACCTCTACGAATGTCCGCATGCCGGACCTCACTGGCCGTAGTGCGGACCGCTTCTTAGGATCGCGGGTGCGAACCGCGGGGGGTGGTTCGCCGAGCCGAGGGGGCGGTGTGGACGACGTACGGGCCAAGGCCCAGGAGCTGTACCGGATCGCATTGGACGACGCGTCCTGGCGACCGGAGCTCGTCACCGTGGAACGCGGTTGGACCGACCCGGAGTTCGCGGAGTCCCTGCGTCTGCTCAACCGGCTCGGGCTGTTCGTCCCCTCGCCGGAGACGCGCAACGGCTGGACGGCGCTGGCCCCGGACACGGCGCTGCGCAACCTCCTGCTGGAGGAGGAGCAGCACACGGGGGCCCTGCTCTCGGCCGTGCAGCAGACCCGGGCCGCGCTCGCCCAGGTCGTCACGGACTTCCAGCCGGTGCACGCCCGGGAACTGTCCTCCGTACAGATGGAGGTGGTCACCGGCGCGGCCAACGTCTCGGCCGCCCTGGAGGACGCCTCGCAGCGGGTCGAGCGCGAGGTGCTCTCCCTGCACCCGGGCCGGGCGCTGCCCGCCGAGATGATCGAAGCGGGCCTGGAGCGGGACCGGTTGGCGCTCGGCCGCGGGGTGCAGATCCGTACCATCCACCTGGGTTCGGCGGCGGCCGTGCCGCACATGAGCGCGTACCTGCGCAGCCTGAACACCGCCGGTGCCCAGGTGCGCACCGCGCACACCCTGCCCCTGCGGCTGATCGTGGTGGACCGCTCCCTGGCCATCGTCCCCGCCCCCGAACCGGTGGACGGGGACATCGCCGCCGTCGTACTGCGCGGGGAGACGCTGGTCGGCGTCCTGCGCGGGATCTTCGAGCACTGCTGGGCGGCCGCCAGCGTGCTGGGCGAGGCGGGCACCGCGGCGAGTACGGCGGCCCCGGAGGGCGAGGGCGGCTGGCAGCCCACCGGCCGCCACCGCGAGCTGCTGCGGATGCTGGAGGGCGGACTGACGGACGAGACGATGGCCCGCAAGCTCGGGGTGTCCGAGCGCACGGTCCGCCGTCTCGTCTCCGAGCTGACCGAACGGCTAGGCGCGGCCAGCCGGTTCCAGGCCGGGGTGTGCGCGGTCCGGCTCGGCTGGCTCGACGACTGAGGCGGCGGCCGCGGTGTGCGCGGCGGCCTCGTTCGGGGCGGCCTCCTCGGCGGTGGCCGTGTCCGTGGTGGCGGGGTCCGTGGTGGCCGGGCCGGCGGCGGCCGTGCGGCCCCAGGCGGTGCCCGCGAGGACCAGCAGCGCGCCCGCCAGGCCGAGCAGTCCGGGCCGGTCCCCGGCCAGGGCGATGCCGAACACGGCGGCCCACACGGGCTCGGTGCCCAGCAGGAGGCTGACCCGCGAGGGCGAGGTCTTGCGGACGGCCCACATCTGCGTGAAGAAGGCGAAGAGCGTGCAGAACACGGACAGGTAGACCAGCCAGAGCCAGTCGGACGCGTCGAACGCGGCGGCGGCCGCCCACGGGGTGCCGCCGGTGCCCGGAGCGAAGGACAGCAGGGCGAACACCGTGACCGCGCTGCCGAGTTGGAGCGTGGTCATCGACATCGAGTCCGCTCCCTCGACCGACTTCATCCGCGACATCGCGAGGACGTGGACGGTACGGGCCAGGGCCGCGCCCAGCATCAGCAGGTCGCCGAGGGAGGGCGCGGTGAAGCCGGCCCCCTGGGTCAGCAGCAGGACGCCCGCCACCGACAGCCCGGCCGCCGCCATGAACGGGCGCGGCAGCGCGGTCCCGCGGATCCGGCTCTCCGCGATCGGGGTGAAGATCATCGTGAGGCTGATGATGAGCCCGGCATTGGTCGCCGAGGTGTGCACCACCCCGTAGGTCTCCAGCAGGAAGATCCCGGCGAGGATCAGCCCGAGGACGCCCGCGCCGCGCACCTGCGCCCCGCTGAGGGCGCGGAGCTTGCGCCACCCGGCGATGACGAGCACGGGCAGGGCCACCGCGAACCGCAGCACCAGCACCGCCAGCACGGTCTGGGTGGTGGTGACGCCCTTGGCGGCCAGGTAGCTCGATCCCCACACCACTGCGACCAGCAGTACGGGCAGATCGGTCAGCCAGGCGCGGCGGGCCGCGACGGTGGCGGTGGCGGTCATCGGGACTACTCCTACGGGGTGTGGGGGAGGGCGGAGCGCGGGGGCCTGCTTCAGCGGGCGGTGTAGGCGATCACCAGGACGTCGCGGTGGGCCGCGGTCTCGGGGTCGACGGGCTGCAGCCCGGTCACCGAGTGCAGGGTCCGGCGGTCGTCGCCGAGCAGGAGGTCGCCGGGCTCGGTCAGGGTGGTGGTGAGCAGGTGCTCGCCGGCGTCGGTGTAGACGCCGCTCTCGCCGCCGGTGACGTTGGTCCGGCCGATCATCAGCGAGGTGATGAAGGTGACGCCGTCACGGTGGCGGCCCTCGGGGGCCGGCTGCCCCTCCTGGTCGGCGGAGGCGATGATCCGGTACGGGTGGAGCTTGATGTTCCAGGTCTTCGTACCGTCGACCGCCGTGAAGATCCGGCCCAGTTCGACCAGGACCGACCGCAGGAGCTGGTCGCCCACGAAAGCACCGGTCAGCGGCTCGAAGACGCGCTCCACACCGCCGTTGAGGGGGTTGACGTCGGTTTCCTGGCGGTAGGGCTCGTGGGGGAGCAGGCTGAGCTCGCCGGAGTCCGCGTCGAGCTCGAACTGGCCGTAGCGGCGGAAGCGGTAGGTGCCGCCGTCGGCCATGTGCGTGTCGAGCGTCAGCTCGTCCCAGTGGGAGGCGAAGCGGGCCCAGTCGGAGGCGTCGGCGTCGACCAGGTCGGAGAGGGCCCGGGAGGGCATCAGGTGCCCGCCGGGTCCGGCGAGGGCGGCGGTGGCCTCGAGCGCGACGGGGTGCGTGGTGGAAGCGGCAGTGCTCATGGAAGTGCTCCGTGGAAACGAGGAAGAACAGTCGGTACGGGGAAGCGCGGGTCGGGGAAGCGCGGGTCGGGAAAGAGCGAGTCGGGAAAGAGCTCAGACGGCCGTGAGCAGGGCGTCGGCGCGGGCGAACGGCGCGGACTCGGCTTCGATCGCCCGCTCCTCCCATGCCTCGCGGTCCCGCAGGTACAGCGGCTTGACGGCGTTGATGGCCCGGGTGTCCGCCCCGCCGGTCCGCAGCCGCCAGGTCACCGAGCCGGTGGTGCGGGCGGCGCAGGTGTCCATGAACGCCTGGACGGTGAGGCGCAGGTCGCCGAACCAGCGGCCCTCCAGCGCCTCGCGCACCCAGACCTGCTCCAGGTGGCGCTTCTCCCGGATGAGTTCGGCGTCCAGGCAGGCGCTCTCGACGTGCCGGTAGCTGCTCAGCAGCAGGTAGGCGCCGGGCATCTCGCGGATCTCCAGCACCTTCTCGCCGTGGTCCAGGTGCTCCAGGCCGGAGTAGCGGCCGAGACCGTAGGCGCCCACCCGGTGGTTGAGCTGGTCGATCAGGTCGGTGAGCGGCATCGGCACCCCGTCGACGGCGACCGGGAGACCGCGCTCGATGGAGACGGTCAGCGTCTCGGAGTCGCCGGGCAGGGCGGTGGGCCGGCTCCAGGTGTACATGTCCTCCGGGACCGCGTGGCGCTCCGGGTCGTCGAGGATCCCGGACTCGAACTCGCGGCACCACAGGTTGGAGTCACCGCTGACGATCCGGCCGGCGAGCAGGTCGATCCCCGCGGACCGCAGCTCGACCAGCTTCTCCTCCCGGGTGACCGGGTCCAGGTCGTACGGGCTGCCGAAGCTGCCCTCCCAGCCGAGCAGGGTCAGCGCGCCGTTGAGCCGGCGCAGGGTGTTCTGCGAGCGGTTCGCGGTGTGCAGGACGGTCTGGGCGCCGAGGGCGCGTGCCAGGTCGACCGCGCTGCGGGCGATGAGCGGGCGGCTGAGGGTGGAGCTGACCGGGTGGATGCCGAGGTAGACGGCCTGGGCGGCGATCGCGGGGGCGACGTAGTGGCCGGCGAACTCCTCGCGCCGGTCGAGGATGTGGATGGTCGCGCCGAGCGCCTCCGCCACCTGACGCTTGTACTGGCTCGACTCGTCCTCGCCGATGTCGACGCTGACGGCGTGCACGTCGCGGACGCCCATGCGGCGCAGCCGCAGCAGCAGGTACGAGCTGTCGAGGCCACCGCTGAACAGGGTGACGACGGGACGGTTCGGGTCCAGGGTGTCGAGCTGCGAGAAGGAACGTATGAGCGGGGACTGCATGGTCTCTCCAACCTTGGCGCGGTTCACAAGAGAGGAGATTTCCCTGTGGCGGACTTCCGGACAATGGATTCCGGCCTTCCGCGCCCGGCCATGACCGGTCCCGGACGCGGCCCCGGCCGGAGCTCCGACCGCATGGGAAGAGCCCCCTCGGCCCCGTGGAGGGCGGGATCGAGGGGGCTCTCGGGTCTCAGAGCTCGGGTCAGGGGTCTGAGGGTCAGGGGTGCTACGGGAGGCCCGGTACGGGGGTCAGGCGCGGGTGCGGGCCTTGCGGGCGCGCAGCGTCAGGGCGGTGGCGAGGGCGGCGAACATCGCGGCGAGTCCGGCACCGATGGCCGCGGTGTTGACGTCGTCCTGGGGGGCGAGCTCGGCGCCCGCGGCGACCGGGCCCTTGGGGACGACGACCGTCTGCGGCTTCGCGTCGGTGGCGGGGGTCGCGGACGGCTTCGTGGCGGGCTTGGCGGAGGGCTTGGTGACCGGCTTCGCGGAGGGCTTCGCGGACGGCTTGGCGGCGGGCTCGGCCTTCGGCATCAGCTGGAAGGTCGAGGCGCCCTCGCCCAGCACGTGGATGTCGAATCCCTCGCCGTTGTTCGTGAGCTTGTACTCGACGCCGTCGAGGACGGCGAGGGTGTGGGTGCGGTCGAGCTTGGCCAGGACGCGGCCGGTCCAGCCGGCGCCCGGCTTCGGGTTGGCGGCGGCGGCGCGGATCCAGACCTCGGGGCCCTCGGACTTGTTGCGCAGCACCGCGATCTTGCCCTTGCCGAGCTGGACGATCTGACCGTCGTAGCGGTCGTTGCCCGAGGGGTCCGCCGACGCCGACGCCGATACCGCGGTCACGGTCTGCGCGGCCTGGGCGGGCGCGGCGATGGCCGTCGCGGCGGGGGCCAGGAGGGCTCCGGCGAGGGCGGCGGTGACGATCGAGGTACGGAGGGCGGTACGCACAACGACTCCTTGGAGCATGGTCGGGAAGGGGCGGAGAGTCGCATGCCGCGGTGTCGCTGTCGGGGTTTCGTCCGGTCAGGTCTGCGGGGCTGCTGATGAGAAATCTACGGATCTTGATCGGTCGGAACGTGGGATTCCTGTCATGGCTGAGTAACAGGCAGTGGTCGCAAGAACGCCGGATGACCAGCGAGCTCCCCGGTTAGAGTCCCCTGTCCGTGGATTGATGTGACGGGCCTTTAGAAGACGTACGGCTGAGGAGAGTTCGGATGACCGTGGAAGCGAAGAGCACCGAGAAGGCCCTGCGGCTGCGGGAGCTGGGCGAGTCGCTGCTCGTCCTGCCCAACGCCTGGGACGCGGGCAGCGCGGCGGTGATCGAGTCGGCCGGAGCGGCGGCCATCGCCACCACCAGCGGGGGCGTGGCCTGGTCGATCGGCCGCGGGGACGGACAGCACGCGACGAAGGCGGAGATGCTGGCGGCGGCCGCGCGGATCGTGGCGGCCGTGGACGTCCCGGTCACCGTGGACATCGAAGGCGGCTACGAGGACGTCGCGGCCACCGTGCGCGAGGTGGTGGCGGTGGGCGCCGTCGGGATCAACCTGGAGGACTCGAAGGCGGCCGACGGTACGCTCCACACCGCCGCGGAGCAGGCCGAACGGATCCGCACCGCCCGTGCGGCGGCCGCCGCGGCCGGGCTGCCGGAGCTGGTGATCAACGCCCGTACCGACGTCTTCCTGTTCGGGATCGGCGAGGAGTCCGGCCGCCTGGCCGACGTACTGGCGCGGGTGGAGGCGTACGCGGCCGCCGGGGCCGACGGGATCTTCGTGCCGGGGCTGCTGGACCTGGACACCCTGGGCGAGATCGCGCGGGGCCCGCTGCCGGTCAACGCCATGGCCGGGCCGGGCGGTCCGTCCGTCGCCGAGTTGGCGAAGGCCGGGGTGCGCCGGGTCAGTGTCGGGACCGGGGTGGCGCAGGCGGCGTACACGGCGGCCCGCGCCGCGGCGGTGGAGGTGCTGGAGCAGGGGACGTACGGGGCACTCGAAGGGGCGGTCGACTACGGGACGCTCAACGGCCTCTTCGTGAAGTAGAACCCCCCGGCCTGCCCGCGGGGTGAAACTGCTGTGGGCCGCTCCGGTGTGCGGAGCGGCCCGCAGCTGTGGACACCGTCGCACGGGTCGGCCCGACCTCGGCCTTCCCCGATGTTTCACGTGAAACATCGGGCGGCGGTCACCGGCGCCGGCCGGTCCGCAGCAGGGTCGCTGCCACCACGAGCGCCGTGAGCATCAGCCCGGCTCCGATGCCGAAGGCCAGGTGGTAGCCGGAGGTCAGAGCTGCGGCGCGGTCGAGGCCGGTGCCGAGCGCCGCGTTGGTGCGGGCGGCCGCCAGGGTGGAGAGGACGGCGACGCCGAGGGCCATGCCGATCTGCTGGGTGGTGTTGAACAGGCCCGAGGCGAGACCCGCGTCCTGCTCGTCGGCGCCGGACATTCCGAGCGCGGTGAGGGCGGGCAGGGCCAGGCCGAAGCCGGCGGCCAGGAGCATTACGGGGAGCAGGTCGGTGACGTAGTCGGCGCGGACCGGGAGTCGGGTCAGCAGGCCCAGGGCGGCGACGAGCAGGGCGAGTCCGGCGAGCAGGACGGCCCGTTCGCCGAAGCGGGCGTTCAGCGGGGCCGAGGCGAAGAGGGAGACCCCGCCGATGACCACGGCCGCCGGGAGCATCGCCAGGCCGGTCTCGGCGGCTCCGTAGCCGAGCACGTTCTGGAGGTACAGGGCGACCAGGACCTGGAAGGAGAACAGCGCGGCCACCATCAGCATCTGGACCAGGTTCGCGCCGACCACGGTCCGCGAGCGGAAGATCCGCAGCGGTACCAGCGGGGTGCGGGTGCCGGCCTGGCGTGCGGTGAAGCCGGCGAGCAGGGCGACCGAGAGCGTGCCGAGGCCGAGGGTGTGCGCGGAGATCCAGCCGTAGCCCTCCACCTCGACGACGGTGAAGATGCCGAGCATCAGGCCTGCGGTGACCAGGAGGGCGCCGATGACGTCGGCCCCGGCGCGCAGACCCGGCCCGGCATGAGCGCTGTCGGCGGGGAGCGCGGGCAGGGCCAGTGCGAGCGCGGCCAGTCCTATGGGCAGGTTGATGAAGAAGATCCAGTGCCAGTCCAGGGCGTCGGTCAGGACCCCGCCGAGCACCTGGCCCAGGGAGGCTCCGGCCGCGCCGGTGAAGGAGAAGACGGCGATGGCCTTGGCCCGCTCGCGCGGTTCGGTGAACAGCGTGATGAGGATGCCCAGGCTGACGGCGGCGGCCACGGCGCTGCCGAGGCCCTGCAGGAACCGGGCGGCGATCAACACCTCGGGGGAGCCGGCGAATCCGGCGAGCAGGGAGGCTCCGGTGAAGATGCCGGTGCCGGCCAGGAACATCCGCTTGCGGCCGATGAGGTCGCCGAGCCGGCCGGCGAGGAGCAGCAGGCTGCCGAAGGCGATCAGGTAGGCGTTGACGACCCAGCTGAGTCCGGCGGGGGTGAAGCCCAGGTCCTTCTGGATGGCCGGCATCGCGACGGTGACGATGCTGCCGTCGAGGACGGTCATCAGGACGCCGGTCGACAGCACCCCGAGGGCGGTCCAGCGGGAGCGCAGCCCGCGCGGTGCGGCCGGGGTGGCGGAGGAGGTGGGAGCGGCGGTGGAGGGGGCCGGAGCAGGAGCGGAGGGAGCGGCGGTGGCAGGC
Organism: Streptomyces sp. NPDC058289; assembly: GCF_042880975.1. Classification (NCBI taxonomy): domain Bacteria; kingdom Bacillati; phylum Actinomycetota; class Actinomycetes; order Kitasatosporales; family Streptomycetaceae; genus Streptomyces; species Streptomyces sp. NPDC058289. The sequence continues at coordinate 1,294 of NZ_JBHVYI010000014.1, read as the reverse complement.
ATCTGTGTCCCCAGTCGGTGAGCGGCGGGCTGACTTAGTAAGACCGTATCAGATAGTTCCGTTGTAGACGATCTGTTGGAGACTGAATTGCTAGACTGGTGGACATGACAGCCATGGCACCCGCACAGAACGAGCCGGACCTCTCCTTCCTCCTGGACCACAGCAGCCACGTCCTGCGCACCCGGATGGCGGTGGCGCTCGACCGGATCGGCCTCACGGCACGGATGCACTGCGTGCTCGTGCACGCGCTGGGGGAGGAGCGGACGCAGATCCAGCTCGCCGAGATCGGGGGCATGGACAAGACGACGATGGTCGTCACCGTCGACGCCCTGGAGAAGGCCGGACTGGCCGAGCGGCGGCAGTCCGGCACGGACCGCCGGGCCCGCGTCATCGTCGTCACCGAGAAGGGCGCGGCCCTGGCGCAGGAGAGCAGCCGCATCGTCGACCAGGTGCATGCCGAAGCCCTCGCCTCCCTTGCCGACGCGGACCGCGCGGCCGTGCTGCGGGTACTTAACCTGCTGGTCAAGGGTGATCTGGAGACTCCGTCGGAGAGCCCGAGGCCGGCCCGCAGGGCCCGCCAGTAGCAGAGCGGCATCCCCCGGATGGCCCCGTCACAGGGCCGTCCCGGGCCTTCTGGCCGACAGTGGAACAAGGCACTCAGCCCAGGGGGGCACCACCATGCCGGAGGCGTACGCACATGGGACTGTTCGACTTCATGAGGTCCGACAAGAAGAAGGAACAAGCCGAGAAGGCCGCCCAAAAGGCGGCTGAGCAGGTGCAACAGCAGGCTGCGGACGCCCCGGCGCCGCCGTCCGCGATGCCCGGCGACACCGGGACCAAGTACACCGACTCGGCGGCGGCGACCAAGGCGGCCGCCGAACGCATGGCGGCAGCGGCGCCGCCCAAGGCCGCACCGATGCCGCCCAAGGCCGCACCGGCGCCCCCCGTCGCACGGCCCGCTCCGCACACGCCCACGCCCACCTCCGCCGCGCACAAGGCGGTACCCGCGGCGCCGATGCCGAAGCCGGCGCCCAAGGCGCAGCGCACGTACATCGTCCGCTCGGGCGACTCGCTCTCCGCGATCGCCCGCCGCGAACTCGGCAACGAGGGCCGGTGGCGCGAGCTCTACGCGATGAACAAGGGCGTCATCGGCTCGAACCCCGACATGATCCACCCGGGGATGAAGCTCAACCTCCCCGGCTGAACGGGGCAACACAACGAGAGTGGGGCCCGGGTACAGGTAAGGATCCGGGCCCCCCAAACGGTGTGGGTTTAGAAGCGGGGCTTGGGCTTA